>NZ_CP119133.2:6900000-7100000 GCF_001636945.3 Streptomyces sp. FXJ1.172
CGCCCTCCAGCGCGAGCAACTGCCGCTTGGTCTCCAGTCCGCCCCCGAAGCCGCCGATACCGCCGTCGCTCTCCACCACGCGGTGACAGGGCACGACCACCGGCAGCGGATTGGCGCCCATCGCCGCGCCGACCGCCTGCGCCCCGCCGGGCTGTCCGACCCGCCCCGCGAGATCGCCGTACCCCACCACTGTGCCGTACGGCACCCCGGAGGCCAGCTCGCGCAGCACCTGGCGGTTGAACCCGGAGATCAGCGACCAGTCCAGCGGCAGGTCGAAGTCGTGCCGCTCGCCCGCGAAGTACGCGCGCAGCTGCCGTATCGCCTCGGCCAGCAGCGGCGAGTCCGGATCCTCGACGGGTGTGCCGCCGAGCCGGGACGCCAGCCGCTCCAGGGCGCGGTCGCGCACCGCGTCCGTGGCATGGAAGACGACGTTGACCAGGCCGTCGTGGGTCGCGGCCAGCATCAGCGGGCCGATGCCGCTGTCGACGAGGGCCCACACGACCCGCTGCTCATCCTGCCCTTGGCTGTCCATGCGACCACGGTACGGCCCGCCACTGACAACGCCTGCCCGGCTCAGTCCGAGCGCAGTGCCGCCCGCACCATGTCGGGCTTGTTGCTGATGATCCCGTCGACGCCGCGGTCCGCGAGCGCGCGGGCGGTGGCCGCGTCGTTCACCGTCCAGGCGAACACCCCGAGCCGCCTGCCGTGCGGCCCGTCGACGGTGTGTACGGCCGCGACGTAGCCCAGGGAGAGCGACCCGTACGAGGGATTGATGAGATCGGTGTAGCGCGCGTACCTGGGCAGCTGGGCCACCTTCGGCGAGCCCAGCAGAGCCGTTGTGACAGCGGGCTTCAGTTCGTGGACGGTCCGGATGCTGTCGGCGCTGAAGCTCTGCACGATCAGCCGCTCCAGATGGCCGGGATCCAGCCAGCCCTCGTTGCCGAGGAGCTTCAGGGTCTGCTGCTCGATGCCCGGGTACAGCTCGGGGTTCTTGATCTCCAGGAGCAGTTTCTCGTGGTTGTGCTCGATCCGGCGCATGTACTGCGCGAGCGTCGGCACGCGCGTGCCCGCGTAAGCGGGGGAGTACCAGCTGCCCGCGTCCAGCCGGGCGATCTCGGCCGCCGTGAAGTCCTTCACCTTCCAAGGAGCCCGGTCGGGGAAGACCTGCGCGACGTTCGTGGTGCGCTTCAGGCTGTCGTCGTGGATGACGACCAGCTCGCCGTCCTTGGTGCGCTGGACGTCGTTCTCGACCCAGGTGATGCCCAGCTGCGCGGCCTTGTCGATCGAGGGCAGCGTGTTCTCGGGGGCGTAGGCGGCGGCACCCCGGTGACCGATCACCGTCGGCTCGTCGGCCCCGCCGGCCCGGGCGTCGGAGGTGGGACTCAGCAGGACCGCCGCGATACCCAGGACTGCTACGGCCGTGGTGGCCACTACGCGCGCGTGCATGCAGACTCCTCGCGTCGAGCGAATACCGACTGCCACCAGACTGACAGCAGACGGCAAACGGCACGCGGGCGCACGACGGCCACAGACAGCAGGCAGATGTCCAAGTCCGCTCACCGGGAACGCACAAGTGCGGCAAGGCCGTGTTTCTTTGCCGGAAAATCGTTCGACCATTCCGGTGGGAGTCATACTCTCTGCGACAACCCTGACCGCCCGCGCGGTCCTGGGGATGGGGGAACATTTCGGAATTCCGGGACGCAAGAGGGCGGAAGGGCAGCCGCGGATGCAAGGCACGGTCGACGGATTCAGCTACGGGGCCGTCACCCCATTGGTGGCCTATCTGATGGCCTGCCTGGGCGGTGCTCTCGGCCTGCGCTGCACCACGCGGGCGCTGCTGGTCACACACTCCCGGCGGCCCGCCTGGCTGGCCCTCGGCGCCGCCGCGATCGGCTCCGGCATCTGGACCATGCACTTCGTCGCCATGATGGGCTTCGCCATCAAGGAGACGCCGATCCACTACGACAAGCCGATCACCTACGCGAGCCTCGGCCTCGCCGTCGTGATGGTCGGCATCGGCATCTTCATCGTCGGCTACCGCGGTGCCACCGGCACCGCGCTCTTCACCGGCGGCACGATCACCGGGCTGGGTGTCGCCTCGATGCACTACCTCGGCATGGCCGGCGTCCGCTTCCACGGGCGATTCACCTACAGCACGCTCACCGTGGCCGCCTCCGTCGTCATAGCGGTCGTCGCCGCCACCGCTGCCCTGTGGGCCGCCGGACGCGTCCAGGGCTTCCTGTGGAGCGTGGGTGCGAGCCTCGTCATGGGGCTCGCGGTCAGCGGTATGCATTACGTGGGCATGGCGGCCCTGGGCGTCCACCTCGACGGCCACTCCCACGCCGCCGGCGGCGCTCCGGAGCCGTCCGTGCTCGCGCCCATGCTGATCGGCCCGCTCGCCTTCCTGCTCCTCGCGGCCGTCGTCGTGGTCTTCGACCCGATGATGATCATGGGTCGGCCCGTCCGCATGCCCGTCGAACACAAACCGGGTGTCCCGGCCGCCGCGGTCCCCTCCCACCTGGACCGCCGTCCCGAGCACCACGGCTCCCGGACCCGGTAAAACCACTGATCCGGGCCCGTTGTCAGTGGGGGGTCGTACGGTTGATGGCATGCGGCCCGTTTCCCACATCGAACGCACGGTGGCGCCCTTCGAGGTCGTCAGCCCCTACCAGCCCAGCGGCGACCAGCCGGCGGCCATCACCGAGCTGGCCAAGCGCATCGAGGCCGGTGAGAAGGACGTCGTCCTGCTGGGCGCGACCGGCACCGGCAAGTCCGCCACCACGGCGTGGATGATCGAGAAGCTCCAGCGCCCCACGCTCGTCATGGCGCCGAACAAGACGCTGGCCGCCCAGCTGGCCAACGAGTTCCGCGAACTGCTGCCGAACAACGCGGTCGAGTACTTCGTCTCGTACTACGACTACTACCAGCCAGAGGCCTACGTCCCGCAGTCGGACACCTACATCGAGAAGGACTCCTCGATCAACGAGGAGGTCGAGCGCCTGCGCCACTCGGCGACGAACTCACTGCTCACCCGCCGTGACGTCGTCGTGGTCGCCTCGGTGTCCTGCATCTACGGCCTCGGTACTCCGCAGGAGTACGTGGACCGGATGGTTTCCCTGAAGGTCGGCGACGAGATCGACCGGGACGAGCTGCTGCGCCGCTTCGTCGACATCCAGTACACACGCAACGACATGGCCTTCTCCCGCGGCACCTTCCGCGTGCGCGGCGACACCATCGAGATCTTCCCGGTCTACGAGGAGCTGGCCGTCCGCATCGAGATGTTCGGTGACGAGATCGAGGCGCTGTCCACGCTGCACCCGCTCACCGGCGAGATCATCAGCGACGACCAGCAGCTGTATGTCTTCCCCGCCTCCCACTACGTCGCCGGCCCCGAGCGCTTGGAGCGGGCCGTCAACGACATCGAGAAGGAGCTGGGCGAGCGCCTGGCCGAGCTGGAGAAGCAGGGCAAGCTCCTGGAGGCCCAGCGCCTGCGGATGCGCACCACGTACGACATCGAGATGCTCCGCCAGATCGGCAGCTGCTCCGGCGTGGAGAACTACTCGATGCACTTCGACGGCCGCTCGCCCGGCTCCCCGCCCAACACCCTGTTGGACTACTTCCCGGACGACTTCCTGCTCGTCATCGACGAGTCGCACGTCACCGTCCCGCAGATCGGCGCCATGTACGAGGGCGACGCCTCCCGCAAGCGCACCCTGGTGGACCACGGCTTCCGCCTCCCGTCCGCCCTGGACAACCGTCCCCTGAGGTGGGAGGAGTTCCAGGAGCGCATCGGCCAGACCGTCTACCTGTCGGCCACCCCGGGCCCGTACGAGCTGTCCCGCTCCGACGGCGCCGTCGAGCAGATCATCCGCCCCACCGGCCTCGTCGACCCGGAGGTCGTCGTCAAGCCCACCGAGGGCCAGATCGACGACCTGGTGCACGAGATCCGCAAGCGCACCGAGAAGGACGAGCGCGTCCTCGTCACCACGCTCACCAAGAAGATGGCCGAGGACCTCACCGACTACTTCCTGGAACTGGGCATCCAGGTGCGCTATCTGCACAGCGATGTCGACACCCTGCGCCGCGTCGAGCTGCTGCGCGAGCTGCGCAGCGGCGAGTTCGACGTCCTGGTCGGCATCAACCTGCTCCGCGAAGGCCTCGACCTGCCCGAGGTGTCCCTGGTGGCGATCCTGGACGCCGACAAGGAGGGCTTCCTGCGCTCCGGCACCTCGCTGATCCAGACCATCGGCCGCGCGGCGCGCAACGTCTCCGGCCAGGTCCACATGTACGCCGACAAGATCACCCCGGCGATGGAGAAGGCCATCGAGGAGACCAACCGCCGTCGGGAGAAGCAGGTCGCGTACAACAAGGCGAACGGCATCGACCCGCAGCCGCTGCGCAAGAAGATCAACGACATCGTCGCGCAGATCGCCCGCGAGGAGGTCGACACCGAACAGCTCCTCGGTACCGGCTACCGCGCGTCCAAGGACGGCAAGGGCGCCAAGGCCCCCGTCCCGTCGCTCGGCGACAAGGCGGCCAAGGGCGCGAAGGCCAAGAAGGCAGCAAAGTCCGCCAAGGGCCAGGCGGTGCCCACGGACCGCCCGGCGGCCGAACTCGCCGAGCAGATCGAGGAGATGACCGAGCGGATGCGTGCCGCTGCCGCGGAGCTTCAGTTCGAGATCGCGGCCCGGCTGCGCGACGAGGTCTCGGAGATGAAGAAGGAGCTGCGCCAGATGCGCGAGGCGGGCCTCGCCTGAGCCCCCGACACCCCACCGGACCTCGGCATACGCGCCAAGTGTTGCAACACCGACACAAAGCGCGGGCCGGGGTTCGGCACTGTCGGTGCCCCTGCGTAGGGTTTTGGGCAACCGCGCATTGCGTGGCAACAGGGGACCATCGAGAGGGGAATTCAGCGGTGTCCGTCAACTTGAGCAAGGGTCAGGCCATCAGCCTGGAGAAGAAGGACGGGGCCACCCTGACCGCGGTCCGCATGGGGCTCGGCTGGCAGGCGGCGAAGCGGCGCGGCCTGTTCGGCTCCCGCACCCGCGAGATCGACCTGGACGCCTCGGCGGTCCTCTTCGCCGAGAAGCAGCCGGTCGACGTCGTCTTCTTCCGCCACCTGGTGAGCGACGACGGATCCGTCCGCCACACCGGTGACAACCTCGTCGGCGGCGCCGGACAGGGCGGGGACGACGAGGCGATCCTGGTGGACCTCCAGCGCGTTCCGGTCCACATCGACCAGATCGTCTTCACCGTGAACTCCTTCACGGGGCAGACCTTCCAGGAAGTGCAGAACGCGTTCTGCCGCCTCGTGGACGAGACCAACGGCCAGGAACTCGCCCGCTACACGCTGGACGGCGGCGGCGACTACACCGCCCAGATCATGGCCAAGGTGCACCGCGCGGGCTCGGGCTGGACGATGACCGCCCTGGGCTCCCCGGCCAACGGCCGCACTTTCCAGGACCTGATGCCGGCGATCCTGCCGCACCTGTAGGACAACCCGCTCAACCGGCGGGGCGCGCACGACACGACAACACGGGGGGCGACGGCGATGACGGCCGAGCTGGTGCGGGGGCAGAACCACCCGCTGTCCCAGGTCCGGCTGACGATCCGGATCTCGGCCGGGGTGCCGGTCCTGGCCGGAGCCACACTCGGCGACGAGAACGGCACGGTGCCCGGTTCCCAGTGGGTGGCCCATCCCGGCGCTGCCGCCCTGCCCGGCGTCGAGGTGTCCCGGCGGGCCGCCGCCGAACACCGGCTGGCCGTCGACCTGGACGCCCTGCCGCAGGCCGTGCACCGCGTCGATGTGTTCCTCGCGTTGCCCACCGGGTCCGCAGGCCCGCCTCGGTTCGGTGCCGTCGCCGCCCCGCACACCACGGTCGAGGGCCCCGACGGCGCCGAACTCGCCTGCTACACCCTGACCGGCCTGGACGCCGAGACGGCCGTGATCGCCCTGGAGCTGTACTGCAGACAGGGCGCCTGGAAGGTCCGCGCGATGGGCCAGGGCTACGCGGCCGGTCTTCCGGCTCTCCTGGCCGACCAGGGGCTGCGCGACGCGGGCGGGCTGGCGGCCGCCATCCAGCACACGACGGCCTCCGCACCGGCGCCTTCGTCCCTGCGGCCGTCGCCCGACGGCCCCGCGTCCCAGGACACCCCGGGCCACGGCACGGCTGAACCGACGCGCTCGTACGCCCCGGAGCACAGGGAGCATCCGGAACCGGCGCCCTCGTACGACGTGCAGGACCTGTACGACGCCCAGGCGCCCGGCGCCGCTTCCGCCGGCGCCCCGGTGGACTACACGCACCCCCGGCGCGCGCATACCGCCCCGCAACCGCCGTCCCCGGTTCCTCCGGCCGTCGACGACAGCCCCGCGCAGCCGGTCGCGGGCGACGCCGTGGGCTGGTCGATGGAGGAACGGCTGTTCAACCAGGTCTGGGGCATGTTCGAGGACCTGGCCCGCACCACGGCCGCGTACCGCAGCGCCGTCGAATTCGCCGACTCCCGCCTGGAGAAGGAGCTGGACCAACTCCTCGCCGACCCCCGTGACCGGCTCGGCGCGGAGGGCGGCGCCGCCCGCGAGGCGGCCCACGCCCGCCGGACGCAACTGGTCGACCAGGCGCGCGCGGCTTTCGACCGCGACCTCGCCCAGCTCGCCGCCGAGTCCGACGTGGTGGAGCCCGCGCTCCCACCCGCGTACGCCCGCTGGGACAACCCCGTTTGGCACGGCTACCGGGTGCCAGCCGAGCCGCCGATGGCCCTGCGGCTCGGTGATCTCCATCTGCCCGAGAGCGCGCCGCTGCGCATCCCCATGCTGGTCAGACTGCCGCTGGAACAGGGGCTGTGGTTCGACAGCGGCCCGGCGGCGTCAGCCGACGGCTTCCCGGACTCCGCCGAGCTGCGGCACCTGGCCATGGAGGCGGCGGTCGCACTCGCGGCGCGGCTGCTCGCCGTGCATCCACCGGGTGACCTCGCCCTGCAGGTCATGGATCCGGCCGGAGCCGGCGCCACCGCGCTCGGTGTGCTGACCCGCACCGGGGCGCTCGCCGCGCCGCCCGCGACGGGAGCGGCGGGCGTGGCGGAGGTACTGGAGAGGCTCACGCGGCGGGTCGACCTGGTGCAGATGGCGCTGCGCGGCGGCACCCCCGACGCGCTCCCGGCCGATGTCGACACCGCGCGACAGCTGTTGATCATCAACGACTTCCCGCACGGTTTCGACGAGCGCGCGGTGACGCGGCTGCGCTATCTCGCCGACGAGGGGCCCGCCGTGGGCGTGCACCTTCTGCTGGTGGCGGACCGGGAGGACGCCGCCGCCTACGGCCCCTTGCTCGATCCGCTGTGGCGTTCGCTGGTGCGACTCACGCCCGTCCCCGACGACCATCTCGCCGACCCCTGGGTCGGACACGCCTGGACCTACGAACCCTCGCTGGTACCGCCCGGCAGCCACATCGTGGAGCACGTCCTCACCGAGGCGACCAAGGCCAGGACCAAGCATAGGTAAAGGCGGTCCGACCAGTGAATTTGGAACGTTCTTTACTTCGCACTTTACCTTTCCTTGGGGATTGGGTATCGTCTTCCGCACGGAGGGGAGTACTCCCCGCCTGCGGCGCACTCGTCAGTACGGACCGGTTCCGGTCCCGGGGCGTCGGCCCCCGAGCGGGTGGAAGAGACCTCCGGCAGCGACAACGCTGAAAGTGTTTGCCGTTACGTAATGCCGGAGGTGCAATGGACGTTTCCGTGACCCTGTGGGTCCTGACCATCGTTGGCCTGTCCGCCCTCATCGCCGTCGACTTCTTCATCGGCCGCAAGCCGCATGAGGTGTCGATCAGGGAAGCCGGTATCTGGACCGTCGTCTGGATCGTTCTGGCCGGGCTCTTCGGCCTCGGCCTCCTCGTCTTCGGCGGCGGGCAGCCGGCCGGTGAGTTCTTCGCCGGATACATCACCGAGAAGTCGCTGAGCGTCGACAACCTCTTCGTCTTCGTCCTGATCATGGCGAGGTTCGCGGTGCCCAGCCAGTACCAGCAGCGCGTCCTGCTCATCGGCGTGCTCATGGCCCTGGTGCTCCGGGCGATCTTCATCGCTGCGGGAGCTGCCATCCTCGCCAGCTTCTCCTGGGTGTTCTACCTCTTCGGCGCCTTCCTGATCTGGACCGCCTGGAAGCTCATTCGGGAGGCCCGCGCGGACGAGGAGGACGAGGAGTTCGAGGAGAACAAGCTGCTGAAGGCCGCTGAACGCAGGTTCGGCGTGGCCGACCGCTATCACGGCACCAAGCTGTGGATCCAGGAGAACGGCAAGCGGGTCATGACCCCGATGCTCGTCGTGATGCTCGCCATCGGCACCACGGACGTCCTGTTCGCCCTGGACTCCATCCCTGCGATCTTCGGTCTCACCCAGGACACGTACATCGTCTTCACCGCCAACGCCTTCGCTCTGATGGGTCTGCGCCAGCTTTACTTCCTCATCGGCGGCCTGCTGAAGAAGCTGGTCCACCTCTCGTACGGCCTGTCGATCATCCTCGGTTTCATCGGCGTCAAGCTGGTGCTGCACGCCCTGCACGAATCCGGGGTCCACGTGCCCGAGATCAGCATCCCGGTCTCGCTCGGTGTGATCTGCGCCGTCCTGGCCGTCACCACCGTCACCAGCCTGATGGCGAGCAAGAAGCAGGCGGCGGGCATCGGCGGCGAAGGCACCGCGAAGGACAGCGTCGACGCCTGACCCGGCCGCAGGCGGAGCGACCCGGGCGGGAGCGCAACTGCGTGGAGCGGTTCCCGCTCCTGTCGGTGCGTGAGCGCAACGGAGAGGACAGGAAGGGCAAGCAGAAAGGACAAGAGGCATCCGAAAAGAGCAGAATGCGAATCCTGTACGTCTCTGCGACCATCACCGCATGATCACTAGGCTTCGGTCGCTCGCCTGGCAATGGACGGCACTCGTGCCGGTGCTCGCGATCGTCCTCCTGATCTTCACCTGGGGCCGTGGCCTGCCGGGTGCGGTCGTCGCCCTGGTCACCCTCGTGCTCGCCGGTTCCGTCCTCGCGGCGGTCCACCACGCCGAGGTCGTCGCCCACCGCGTCGGCGAGCCCTTCGGCTCCCTCGTGCTGGCCATCGCCGTCACGGTCATCGAGGTGGCCCTGATCGTCACCCTCATGGCCGACGGTGGCGCCAAGAGTTCCACCCTGGCACGCGACACCGTCTTCGCCGCCGTGATGATCACCTGCAACGGCATCGTCGGGCTCTGCCTGCTCGTCGCCTCCCTGCGGCACGGCACCGCGATCTTCAACCCCGAGGGCACCGGCGCCGCCCTGGCGACCGTGGCGACGCTGGCCACGCTCAGCCTGGTGCTGCCGACCTTCACCACCAGCAAGCCCGGACCCGAGTTCTCCCCGGTGCAGCTGACATTCGCCGCGCTGTCCTCACTGATCCTGTACGGCCTGTTCGTGGCCACGCAGACCGTGCGGCACCGCGACTACTTCCTGCCGATCACCCGGCAGGGCGAGGTCATCACCACCGACGGCCACGCCGAGCCCCCGTCCGTGCGCACCGCCGGGATCAGCCTCGGCCTGCTGGGGCTGGCCCTGATCGGCGTGGTCGGCCTGGCCAAGGGTGTGTCGCCCGCCATCGAGTCCGGTGTGGAGGCTGCCGGCCTGCATCACGCGGTCGTCGGTGTGATCATCGCCTTGCTGGTGCTGCTCCCCGAGACGATCGCCGCGCTGCGCTCCGCCCGCCGTGACCGGGTCCAGACCAGCCTCAACCTCGCGCTCGGCTCGGCCATGGCCAGCATCGGCCTGACCATTCCCGCCGTCGCCCTCGCCTCGGTCTGGCTGTCCGGCCCACTCGTCCTCGGCCTCGGCGCGACCCACATGCTGCTGCTCGCGCTGACCGTGGTGGTCAGCTCCCTGACGGTGGTGCCGGGCCGGGCCACAGCGCTGCAGGGCGGTGTCCATCTGGTGCTCTTCGCGGCCTACCTGGAGCTGGCGGTCAACCCGTAGCCGGCTCCACCACGGGCACGGGCACCGGGCGGGTCTCGGGCAGCAGTGAGAAGCACACCAGACTGAGCAGGGCGACACCCGTGAGGTACACGCCCACGCCCCAAGGGACCCGCCCGCCGCGCTCCGCGAGCGCAGTGGCCACGATCGGGGTGAGGGCGCCGCCCAGGACTCCGCCGAGGTTGTAGCCCACCGCGGCGCCCGTGCAGCGCACCCTCGCTTCGTACAGCTCCGGCAGGTAGGCGGCGATCACCGCGAACATGGTGATGAAGGAGATCAGGGCGCCCAGGATGCCGAGGAACATCAGCAGCGGCCGGCCGGTGCCCAGCAGCGCGACCATCGGCAGCATCCACAGCCCGCAGGCCGTGCACCCGGTGAGGCACATCGTGCGGCGCCCGTAGCGGTCGGCGAGCAGCGCCATGAACGGCGTGAGGGACGCCTTCACCAGCACCGCGGCCATGACACAGGTCAGCATGACCGTCCTGCTCACCCCGAGCCGCTGCGTCGCGTACGCCAGTGACCAGGTCGTCACCGCGTAGAAGACCGCGTATCCCGCGGCCAGCGCCCCCGCCGTCAGCAGCACCAGCCGCCCGTGATGCCGTACGACCTCGACGAACGGCACGCGCGCGTGGTCGTCGATCTCCAGGAAACGGGGGCTCTCGGCGAGCGACGAGCGCAGCCACAGCCCGCCCAGTGCCAGTGCACCGGCCGCCCAGAACGGCACCCGCCACCCCCACCGCGCGAACTCCGCGTCGGACAGCGTCGCCGACAGCGCGAGCACCACACCGTTGGCGAGCACAAAGTCCAGCGCGGGCCCCACCTGCGGAAAGCTCGACCACAGGGCGCGCCGGCCGGGTGGCGCGTGCTCGGCGGTCAGCAGCACCGCCCCGCCCCACTCCCCGCCGAGCCCCAGACCCTGCAGGAAACGCAGGACGAGCAGCAGCACGGGCGCGGCGACGCCGATCGTCCCGTACGCCGGCACACAGCCCACCGCGACCGTCGAGGCGCCCGTGAGCAGCAGCGAGAGGACCAGCACCGGCCGCCGCCCGCGCCGGTCGCCGAGATGCCCGAACAGCACCGAACCCAACGGCCGGGCGAGGAACCCCGCCCCGAACGTCCCGAACGCCGCCAGCGTCCCCGCGAGCGGCGAGAACGTCGGGAAGAACAGCGGGCCCAGGATCAGGGCCGCCGCCGTCCCGTAGACGAAGAAGTCGTAGAACTCGATCGCGGTGCCCGCCAGCGAGGCCGCCGCGAGCCGCAGCATCGAAGGTGTGCTTACGGTGCGTACAAGGTGCATGCCGCGTCAACTACCCATGGTGATCAAGGGTTACGGGGGCGCACGGGGGTGGCCGGGTGACCGGTGTGTGCGCCGAGGCGACGGCGTACACGGCTCATCGTCCGCTCCGGGCACCGTGATAGACCGGGTGGGAGCGGCGGTCGTCGACGCACCGCCCCGAACGGACCGGAGGAAACGTGCCCCGCACCCTGGCCAACGCCCCGATCATGATCCTCAACGGGCCCAACCTGAACCTGCTCGGCCAGCGCCAGCCCGAGATCTACGGCAAGGACACACTGGCCGACGTGGAGGCGCTGTGTGCCAAGGCGGCGGCCGCGCACGGCGGCACGGTGGACCTCCGGCAGTCCAACCACGAGGGCGAACTGGTCGACTGGATCCACGAGGCGCGCTTGAACCACTGTGGGATCGTCATCAATCCCGGTGCCTACTCGCACACGTCGGTCGCGATTCTGGACGCACTCAACACCTGCGACGGCATGCCCGTGCTGGAGGTGCACATCTCCAACATCCACCAGCGCGAGGCGTTCCGGCACCACTCCTACGTCTCGCTGCGTGCCGACGGGGTGATCGCGGGCTGTGGCGTGCAGGGTTACGTCTTCGGCGTCGAGCGGGTCGCGGCCCTGCTCGGGGCCGCGCAGACCGAGGCCTAAATCGTCGCGGACGTGCGGGGCGGTCACCCGCCCCGCACCAGGCTTCACAGGCGGCCGGCCTCCACGATCCGCCGCAGGAAGCGCCGTGTGCGCTCCTGCTGCGGATCGCCGAAGACCTGCCCGGCGGTGCCGCGCTCCAGCACCACGCCACCGTCCAGAAAACAAACCTGGTCGGCGACGTCCCGCGCGAAGCCCATCTCGTGCGTCGCGAGCACCATGGTCATGCCGTCGTCCTTGAGTCCACGCACCACTTCCAGCACCTCGCCCACGAGTTCGGGGTCGAGCGCCGCCGTGATCTCGTCCAGCAACAACAGCCGGGGCCGCACGGCGAGCGCCCGTACGATCGCCACACGCTGCTGCTGACCGCCGCTGAGCCGGTCCGGGTAGGTGTTTGTCTTGGTCCCCAGTCCCAGGCGCTCCAGCAGCTCCCTGGCGCGCTCCTCGGCCTCGTCGCGGGAGACTCCGTGCACCCGCCGCGGTGCCAGCGTCACGTTGTCCAGCACGGTCATGTGCGGGAAGAGGTTGTAGGACTGGAAGACGACGCCGATCCTGCGCCGCACCGCGTCCTGGTCGGCGCGGGGATCGGTGATCTCCTCGTCGTCCAGCCAGATCGCGCCGTCGTCGATCTCCTCCAGCAGGTTGGCACAGCGCAGCAGCGTCGACTTGCCCGAGCCGGAGGCGCCGATCAGCGCTGTCACCGTGTGCGGGGCGACCTCCAGGCTGACATCGCGCAGGACCACGGAGCCCGCGAAGGTCTTGCGGACGGACTCCATGCGCAGCACGGGCGCGTCGCTCATAGGGATCCTCCCTGGGCCTGCCGCCGGTCCATCCGGGCCGTCACCCAGTCCGTGAAGCGGGTCATCGGAATGGTCAGTGCCACGAACACCAGCCCGGCGACGATGTACGGCGTGTAGTTCAGACTCCGGCCCACGATGATGTCGGCCGCGCGCACGGCATCCACCGCGCCGCCGATCGACACCAGACCGGTGTCCTTCTGCAACGACACCAGGTCGTTGAGCAGCGGCGGCACCTGACGTCGCACCGCCTGCGGCAGCACGACGTAGCGCAGCGCCTGCCGGTTGGTCAGGCCCAGCGAGCGGGCCGCGGCGCGCTGCGAGGGGTGCACGGACTCGATACCGGCCCGGAACACCTCGGCCACGTACGCCGAGTACGTCAGCGTCAGCGCCGTACCGCCGAGCAGCACCGGATCGACCGTCACGCCCTGCAGCCGCAGCGCCGGCACGCCCAGGACGACGATCATCAGGTTGATGATCAGCGGAAGGCCGCGGAAGAAGTCGGTGTACGCCGCCGCGAGCACGCGCAGCGGGAAGAACACCGGGCCGCGCAAGGTGCGCGCGATGGCGATCAGCATGCCGAGGACGAGGACGGCGGCGCCGCAGATCACCAGCAGGCGGACGTTCAGCCACAGACCTTCGAGGACCTTCGGGAACGCCTCGCGCGCGTACTGCGCGCTGAAGAACGTCTCCTTGGTGCGCGGCCAGCCCGGCGCGCTGACGACGACCAGGTAGAGCACGACGGCCGTGACGAGCGTCGAGAGCGCCGCGACGGCCATGGCGCGACGGGCACGCGCGCGCTTGAGGCGTTCGCGCTCCAGCCGCCGTTCGGAGGGCACGTAGCCGTCGTCGGCGCCGCCGGTCATGTCTCCTTCGCCGCCGGCTCCCTCCGGGACCGACTCGCCCTTGGTGACCGTCACTTGAGCACCGGGGCGTCGACGGCGTCCGAGAGCCACTGCTTCTCGAGCCGGGCCAGTGTGCCGTCCTTGCGCAGGGCGTCGACGGCACCGCTCACGCACGGCGTCAGCGCGCTGCCCTTGTCCAGCACCAGCCCGAACTGCTCTGGTGTACCGCCCCTGTTCTCGAACTGGCCGACGATCTTCGCCTCCGTCACCTCGGCCCCGGTGATGTAGAACGCGGTCGGCAGATCGACGACGATGGCATCGACCTGTCCGTTCTTCAGCGCGGACTTGGCCTGGTCGTTCTTGGCGAACGCGGCTGCCTCCTGCTTCGGCTTCACCACGTCGGTGATGTAGTCGAGGCTCGTGGTGCCGACCTGGGCACCCAGCTTGAGGCCCTTCAGATCCCCGACGCTCGTCGCCTTGGCCGCCTTGCTGCCCTTCAGGGCCACCACGGCCTGGCGCACGTCGTAGTAACCGGAGGAGAAGTCCACGGCCTTTTTGCGCTCGTCGCTGATCGACACCTGGTTGATGTCGAAGTCGAAGGTCTTCACGCCGGGCGCGAACGCCTTGTTGAACGGCACGCTCTGCCACACCACCGCGCTCTCGCCGTACCCCAGTTGCTTGGCCACGGCGTAGGCGACCGCCGACTCGAAGCCCTTGCCGTTGGCGGGCTTGTCGTCCTTGAACCAGGGCTCGTACGCCGGTTCGTCCGTCGCGATCGTGAGCTTTCCGGAGGCCTTGGTGGCCAACTTGCCCCGGGCACAGCTCTTCCCGGCGGTGCCGGACGGAGCGTCCGACGCCTTCCCGTCGGGCTGCGGAGCGCAGCCGACAGCGGTGGCGAGCAGAGCGATGGTGGCGGCGGCTACCGCGCGGCGCAGGGTGCGAGGGGCAGGGTACATGGCGGGAGATTGGCAGCGAACCCTCCGTTTGTCCAGGTCAGAGCAGTAACTGTCTGCATGCTGGGAACGGGTGTTGCGGGTGCGTGAACAACTTCCGGACCGTGCGCCGCCGGCCCGGGCCGCCGGCCGAGGGCGGGGTGGGAAGACCGGCGGCCCCTGCGCACAGGAGCCGTCATCCCGTGCGGGGCTGTCACCAGTTGACTGCGCGACGGCGACGGTCGGGAGCGTGCGCGGGGGACCGGCGCGTGTGAAGCGTTCACACGGGGCGCGCGCAATGCAACGCGCGCCGGGCGCACGGGGAAAGCGTGCGCGCGGCGCGCGGAATCCTGACTACGGGTCGTCCGGCCTCTCACCACTTCCGCGAACGCCGACGACGCCCGCGTGCGTCCTCACCACCCGCGCGCGTGCCACTCCGGAAGTTGCGGCCGCTCCGCGCCCAGCGTGGTGTCGTTGCCGTGCCCGGGATACACCCAGGTCTCGTCGGCCAGCACGTCGAAGATCTTCGTCTCCACGTCGTGGATGAGGCTGGCGAACGCCGCAGGATCGTGGTGCGTGTTGCCGACGCCGCCCGGGAACAGGCAGTCGCCGGTGAACACGTGCGGGTGGCCGTGCGGGTCGTCGTAGATCAGCGCGATCGAACCCGGAGTGTGCCCGACCAGGTGGCGCGCGGTGAGTTCCACGTGCCCCACCCTGATGACGTCGCCGTCGTTCACGAGGACGTCGGTGGGGACCGGGATGCCGGACGCGTCCTCCCGGCCGGCGTACGTACGCGCGCCTGTGGCCGCGACCACCTCGGCGAGCGCCTGCCAGTGATCACCGTGCCGGTGTGTGGTGACGACGGACGCGATGCCGTCGCCACCGATCATGCCGAGGAGCGTCTCCGCCTCGTTGGCGGCGTCGATCAGTAGCTGCTCGTCGGTGGCGCGGCAGCGCAGCAGATAGGCGTTGTTGTCCATCGGGCCGACCGCGATCTTGGTGATCATCAGGTCTTTCAGCTCGTGCACGTCCGCCGGTCCGCCGACCTTGACCTCTCCGGTGTACGTCATGGTGATCAGCCTATAGCGGGGCCGGGGCCGGCGGGCCGCCGTCGGCCTACAACGGAGGCAGCTTCGGCAGAGCGCCGTTCACGGTCAGGCCGGAGCCGTCGCGCCGCCCGGCGAGCCAGCCCAGCAGGTCGGCGGGCGTACCCTCGGCCGCGACCGGTGCGCCCTGTGCACCACCGCCCGTGGTCCAGGCCCGGCCGTCGCCGGCGGACAATCCGGTCGGAGGCACCGCCTCGTGCCCGGCGAAGCGCTGCGCCAGGAAGTCGATCTCCCGTTCCGTGAACTCCGCCGGAAGATCCTCCAGCTCGTACCCGATCCCGAGGTCCACGTGGTGCAGCTCCACCTCGGCCCACCGGCGGAACGGCACCCGGGACGCGGAGTCCGTGACACCGTTGCGCAGCTCTACGGTGCGCGACCAGTCCGCGGGCGCCTCCCCCAGCGCCTGGAAGCGGGCCGCGCTCTCGCGCAGGTCGGCGGCCTGGGTCTCGATGTCGCGCGGGGCGTCGCGCTCGATGTCGGCGTTGCGCGCCTCGGCGCTCGAGTACATGGGCCGGCCTTCGAGAACGTTCACGAGCGCGTCGGCGTTGCGGGCGAGGTGGGCGAGGACGTGACCGCGGCTCCAGCCCGGAAGCCGTGACGGCTCGGCGAGCGACGCGTTGTCCAGTTCGGCGACCGCGTCGAGGAGTCGTTCGGTCGCGTCACGTACACATGCCAGGTCATGAGCGTGATCATTCATGAGGCCGACCCTAGCCCCGCCACACGTTCGGGTGAAGCTGGTGAACCTCGCCCGCAAATCGAAAGTGAGTGCTATATCGTCGAGGGTGGCGTCGGGCATGCTGGATGGCCGGGGGTTGTTATGCAACCGGGAAATCCGACCGGCGTTGTCAGTGGCTCCCCCTAGTCTGAAGAAGCACGGGGGCCCCGCCCCTGTCACTTCTCTCAAGAAAGGTGCGGACCGGCGTGGCCGACCGTCTCATCGTCCGTGGCGCGCGCGAGCACAACCTCAAGAATGTCTCGCTCGACCTGCCTCGTGACTCGCTCATCGTCTTCACGGGCCTGTCCGGGTCGGGCAAGTCCTCCCTGGCCTTCGACACGATCTTCGCGGAGGGCCAGCGTCGCTACGTGGAGTCGCTCTCCTCGTACGCCCGGCAGTTCCTCGGCCAGATGGACAAGCCGGACGTCGACTTCATCGAGGGCCTGTCCCCGGCGGTCTCCATCGACCAGAAGTCGACCTCGCGCAACCCGCGCTCGACGGTCGGCACCATCACCGAGGTCTACGACTACCTGCGTCTGCTCTTCGCGCGCATCGGCAAGCCGCACTGCCCCGAGTGCGGCCGCCCGATCTCGCGCCAGTCGCCGCAGGCCATCGTGGACAAGGTCCTGGAGCTGCCGGAGGGGAGCCGCTTCCAGGTGCTGTCGCCGCTGGTGCGTGAGCGCAAGGGCGAGTTCGCCGACCTCTTCGCCGACCTCCAGACCAAGGGCTACTCCCGCGCGCGTGTGGACGGCGAGACGATCCAGCTCTCCGACCCGCCCGCACTGAAGAAGCAGGAGAAGCACACCATCGAGGTGGTCGTCGACCGCCTCACGGTCAAGGACTCCGCCAAGCGGCGCCTCACCGACTCCGTGGAGACCGCCCTCGGTCTGTCCGGCGGCATGATCGTGCTCGACTTCGTCGACCTCCCCGAGGACGACCCCGAGCGCGAGCGCATGTACTCGGAGCACCTGTACTGCCCGTACGACGACCTGTCCTTCGAGGAGCTGGAGCCCCGCTCCTTCTCCTTCAACTCGCCCTTCGGCGCCTGCCCCGAGTGCACCGGCATCGGCACGCGCATGGAGGTCGACCCCGAGCTGCTCGTCCCGGACCCGGACAAGTCCCTGGACGAGGGCGCCATCCACCCTTGGTCGCACGGGCACACCAAGGACTACTTCGGCCGCCTGATCGGCGCCCTCGCCGACGCGCTCGGCTTCCGCACGGACATCCCCTTCGCGGGCCTGCCCCAGCGCGCGAAGAAGGCCCTGCTCTACGGCCACAAGACCCAGATCGAGGTGCGTTACCGCAACCGGTACGGCCGCGAGCGCGTGTACACCACGCCCTTCGAGGGCGCGGTGCCCTTCGTCAAGCGCCGGCACAGCGAGGCCGAGAGCGACGCCAGCCGCGAGCGCTTCGAGGGCTATATGCGCGAGGTGCCCTGCCCCTCCTGTGAGGGCACGCGTCTGAAGCCGATCGTCCTCGCGGTCACGATCATGGAGAAGTCGATCGCCGAGGTCTCCGCGATGTCGATCAGCGACTGCGCGGACTTCCTGGGCGAGCTGAAGCTGAACGCCCGCGACAAGAAGATCGCCGAGCGGGTGCTGAAGGAGGTCAACGAGCGGCTGCGGTTCCTGGTCGACGTCGGCCTGGACTACCTCTCGCTCAACCGTGCGGCCGGCACCCTCTCCGGCGGCGAGGCCCAGCGCATCCGTCTGGCCACCCAGATCGGCTCCGGCCTCGTCGGCGTGCTCTACGTCCTCGACGAGCCGTCCATCGGCTTGCACCAGCGGGACAACCACCGCTTGATCGAGACCCTGGTCCGGCTGCGCGACATGGGCAACACGCTCATCGTCGTGGAGCACGACGAGGACACCATCAAGGTTGCCGACTGGGTCGTGGACATCGGTCCCGGCGCGGGTGAGCACGGCGGCAAGGTCGTGCACAGCGGCTCCCTGAAGGAACTGCTCGAGAACGCCGAGTCGCAGACCGGCGCGTATCTCTCGGGCCGCAAGTCGATCCCGCTGCCCGACATCCGCCGTCCCCTCGACCCGTCCCGCCAGCTCACCGTGCACGGCGCCCGTGAGAACAACCTGCAGGACATCGACGTGTCCTTCCCGCTGGGTGTGTTCACGGCCGTCACGGGCGTGTCCGGCTCCGGCAAGTCGACGCTGGTCAACGACATCCTGTACACGCACCTGGCCCGCGAGCTGAACGGCGCGCGGAACGTCCCCGGACGGCACACGCGCGTGGACGGCGACGACCTGGTCGACAAGGTCGTGCACGTCGACCAGTCGCCGATCGGCCGCACCCCGCGGTCCAACCCGGCGACGTACACCGGAGTCTTCGACCACATCCGCAAACTGTTCGCCGAGACCACCGAGGCGAAGGTCCGCGGCTACCAGCCCGGCCGCTTCTCCTTCAACGTCAAGGGCGGCCGCTGCGAGAACTGCGCGGGCGACGGCACGATCAAGATCGAGATGAACTTCCTCCCGGACGTCTACGTCCCGTGCGAGGTCTGCCACGGCGCCCGGTACAACCGGGAGACCCTGGAGGTCCACTACAAGGGCAAGTCCATCGCCGACGTGCTGAACATGCCGATCGAGGAGGCCACCGACTTCTTCGAGGCAGTCCCGGCCATCTCCCGGCACCTGAGGACTCTGAAGGACGTCGGTCTCGGCTACGTCCGCCTCGGTCAGTCCGCCACGACTCTCTCCGGCGGTGAGGCCCAGCGGGTGAAGCTGGCCAGCGAGCTGCAGAAGCGGTCCACCGGACGCACGGTCTACGTCCTGGACGAGCCGACCACTGGTCTGCACTTCGAGGACATCAGCAAGCTGCTGAAGGTCCTCGGCGGCCTGGTCGACAAGGGCAACACGGTCATCGTCATCGAGCACAACCTCGACGTGATCAAGACCGCAGACTGGATCGTGGACATGGGCCCGGAGGGTGGCGCCGGCGGTGGCCTCGTGGTCGCCGAGGGCACTCCCGAGGAGGTCGCCGGGGTTCCGGCCAGCCACACCGGCAAGTTCCTGCGTGAGATCCTCGGTGCCGACCGCATCAGCGACGCGGAACCGGTGAAGGCCCCACGCGCCACCACGACCCGGAAGACGGCAGCGGCCAAGTCGGCGGCGAAGAAGACGGTGACGGCCAGGGCCAACAACACGGCGACCAAGAAGGCCGCCACGGTCACGAAGAAGGCCACACCGGCGAAGAAAACGACACGGGCCCGCAAGGCCTGACACAACATCGAAAAAACGGCGCCCCGCGGGAACTTCCCGCGGGGCGCCGCTCGTTCCACCAACAGCCCGCCCGGTTCAGCGTTCGGACGAGTCCCCGGGCACACCGCAGTTCCGGCTGTACCTTGTCAACAGCACAGGGAAGAAAGACCGTTCACCACTCACCCAGCTCGGCCGCGTACGGCGGCTCCGCCCCCGCCCGCGAGCAGGTGATCGCCGCGGCGCGTGCCGCGAAGCGCAGCAGCCGTGTCCAGCCCTCTGTCCCGAGGGAGGCGAGCGCTTCGGCGGACAGCGCATCCTGTGCGGACAGACCGTGCAGCAAGGCCGCGTTCACCGTGTCACCGGCGCCGATGGTGTCCACCACGGCGACCTTCTCACCTGGCACGGAGTGCTCCGCGCCATCCCCGGTGAACACGGTCAGACCGTCCCCGCCCCGGGTCACCACGACGGCCGACGGTCCCGAGGCCAGCCACTCCCGCGGGGTGCCACCCAGCCACTCCGCGTCCTCCGCGGAGAGCTTCAACAGCGCCACCGAGGGCAGCCAGCTCTTGAAACGCGCCCGGTAGGCGTCCGCGTCCGGGATCAGACCCGCCCGGATATTGGGGTCGAGCGCGGTGAACAGCCCCTGCCCGGCCGCCGTGCGCATCAGCTCCTCATACGCGCTCGCCCCCGGTTCCAGGACGAGCGAGCAGGTGCCGAAGGACACTGCGCGCGTGCCGGACGGGAGAGCGGCGGGAGGGGTGAACAGGCGGTCGGCGGTGCCGTCGACATAGAAGGAGTAGGCGGCGGAGCCGCCGGTGTCGAGTGTGGCCACCGCGAGGGTCGTCGGCTCCGGCCCGCGCTGAACGCCGGACACATCGACCCCTGCTCGCCGCAGCCCGTCGAGCAGGGCCTCGCCGAAGGCGTCGTCCGAGGTCCGGGAGCAGAACGCGGTGCGGGAGCCGAGTCGGCCCAGCGCCAAGGCGGTGTTGTACGGGCCGCCGCCGAGCGCCGGCTTCAGGTCTGCGAGGGCGCCGGGGCCCTGCGGTACCAGGTCGATCAGTGCTTCACCGGCGACGACGATCACGAGACGGGTCCCTTCTCGGACAGCGTGGATGGTTCGGGGTGCTCGGGCCGCTCGGCCCCGCCCGGCTCCTCGGGACAGCCGCAGGACGTGCGATGCACGAAAGCGCACGGCAGGCGCACCGTCCGGGCCGGCCGCCGCGGCTGGCCCAGCCGGTCGAGGAGGACGCGGACGGCCTGCGCGCCCAGCTCCCTGCTGGGCTGGGCGATGGCGGTGAGCCGGGGCGAGAACAGATCGGCCCAGGCGAAGTCGTCGAAGCAGCACAGGGCGACGTCGTCCGGGATGGACAGACCCCGTCGGCGCAGAGTGCGCAGGGCGCCGATCGTCATCGCGTTGTTGGCGGTGACGAGGGCCGTGGGCGGGTCGGGCAGTGCGAGCAGGGTCGCCGTGGCCTGCTCGGCGCCGGCGGACTCGGAGCTGCCCGAGACGACGAGCCGTTCGTCGTGGGCCAGACCGGCGGCGGTGAGGCCGTCCAGATAGCCAAGAACGCGTTCCTCGGTGGTGCTGAGCCCGGGCAGGCCCGCGACCATGCCGATCCGACGGTGGCCCAGCGCGGCGAGATGGGTGACGAGAAGGGCGGTCGGTGCGACGCTCCCGGTACAAACCTGGTCGCACCACGGCGCGTCCCCGCCGGCAGCGGCACCCCCTTCACCGGCCACCGGGGTGCCGGCCAGCACGCGCGCGTCGATCACCCGGTCCAGGAACACGGTGGGTACGGCGTGGCGGCGCAGGTAGCCGACGAGGTCCTGCGGACGCGCCGAGGGGGCGACGATCATGCCGTCCACCCGGCGCTCATGGAGGAGCTGTGCGACCTTGCGTTCGTGCCCGGGGTCGTCGTGCGGATCGGCGATCAGCAGGCTGTACCCCGCCTCCAGGGCGGCGGCCTCGACGCCCTGGAGGATCTCCGTGAAGTACGGGTTGCTGATCGCCGACACCGCGAGCCCGATGGAGCGGGTGCGGGAGGTCACCAGGGAGCGGGCCAGGGTGTTGGGCGTGTAACCGAGGGTGTCGATGGCGTCCAGTACGGCCTGGCGGGTGTGGGGCAGTACCGGGCGAGTGCCGTTGAGGACGTGGGAGACGGTCGCCACGGAGACGCCTGCGCTCCGGGCCACGTCCGCCATGGTGGCCATCGCGTTCCCCTCCCTGAGCCGACGAGGCCGGTCCCCGCGGAGGCTCCGGCCGGGAACGTATCTCATCGACCACCCTCGCGTAAACGCTTACGCAAACGTTTACGCCACGGCCTCGGCCCACCTCCCGCTGCATGGGCCCCCTCCGCCACCCAGCCCGCCCACTTCCCGGGCCTTCTCCGCGGCCTCCCGTCCGCCCCGACCCGCGGCCCCCGCCGCCACGCCCTCCGTCCTCCTGTGCGGCCGCCGCCCCCGCCGCGGGGCCTGTCCTTCTGCCCGGGTATGGTCGCCCTGCACAGCCCTTGACCAGTGGAGTCCCAGATGCCCGACCGACCCTCCGCGAGCCGTCGTACCGTCCTTCGAGGGGCCGCCGTGGCCCCGGTCGCCGGGCTCGGCCTGGCCGCGTGCTCGGCGCCGGGCGGTGCCTCCGCCGCGGCGACCCCGACCGCGCCGGTCGACCTCGGTGCCGAGAGTGAGGTCGCGAAGGGCGGCGCCAAGCTCTACCGCGATCACAACGTGGTCGTCAGCCGCGACAAGAACGGCGCGCTGAAGGCGTACAGCACGATCTGCACGCACGCGGGGTGCCCGATCAACAAGTTGCAGGGGACGACCCTGATCTGCCCCTGCCACGGCAGCCAGTTCGACGCCACGACGGGCAAGGTGGTCCAGCAGCCGGCCACCGAGCCCCTCGCTGAGCTGCCGGTGAAGACGGCGGGCGGCAGGATCATCGCCGGCCCGGGCGCCTGAGCGGATAGCCGGCCGGCATCGTTCCGGCCGACGTCAACGGGCCGGCACCGACGGGAACTTCACTCCCAGTCCCATGCGATCCCGACGATACCGGGCCGGATCCGTGGCTCGACCACGTGGACGCAGTGGTGCGGCCCGGTGAGCGGCAGTGCCTGCCGGCCGCTGCGCGGCGCCGCCTCCGAGGGCTGGGCGAAACGGTGGCAGCGGACCGGGAGCGCGGCTGTGTTGAAGCGCACCTGGAGCGCGTACTGGCCGCCGGGGGTGCAGAAGCGATGGAGGTGTTCACGGGAGGGGCCGGCCGTGCCGTCCTCGATGCCGTAGCGGAAGAGGAAGGTGTCGCCGGAGCGCAGCCGGGTGCCGAAGAGCAGCTCGGCCACCAGTACCCCGGTGTCCTGGTCCCAGCGGACGCGTCCCGCCTGGCAGTTCTCCAGCGCTCGCACCCTGATGTCCTGCGGGCGGCAGCCGGGGTCGCCGTGGTGCACGGCGAGGAAGCGGTCGACGCCGTCGCGGTGGGCGCGCACGATGTGGTGGGCCTCACGGCTCGCCAGTTCACGCCGGGCGCCGATCCGGACGTATTCGTGGTGGCCGAGGGTGTGCAGCCCGCCGTCGGGGGACCGGCCCAGGTCGGCCCGGAGCCGGTCCAGGACGTCCGAGGCCGCGACCAGCGAGCGGTAGGAGCGGGTCGCCGGATGGCCGCTCACCGTGTGCTCCTGGGACTCGGCGAGCAGCCGGATCAGCGACTCGTCCGGCAGCTGGAGGATCTCCTCCAGCGCCCGCACGGCACGCAGCGACTCGGGGCGCTGAGGGCGACGGGCGCCCTGCTGCCAGTAACTCAGGCTGGTCACGCCGACCTTGACCCCGTGCCGGGACAGATGGTGCTGGACGCGCTGGAGCGGCAGCCCGCGCGCGGCGATCGCGGCGCGCAGCGCCACATGGAAGGGGCCGCCCCGCAGGGCCGTGTCCAGTTCCGCGGTGGGGACATCCGCGTGCTCGGTGGCATGCCGCATGCCGAGGCGCCTTTCTATGAGGTGTCGCTACGGTTGGTCAGACCGTCTGCGCTGGTGTGCGGGGCCACCCCCGTGGACGCTGTGGACGCCCCTGACTGAGCACACCGCGTCCCGTATGCGGGCGTGCCCGGCCCCGAGTTCCCCCGCATTGAAGCGTGTTGACCAGACCCCGACAACACCCCGAACCCGCCATGGCCCCGGTCCGCCGGTCCACGGCGCGACGCCGGCACCCTCGCTCACGGGAACGGTCTCGGCGTCCGCCAGGCACATGGGGAGGATCCGCGTGCGACGCAGACCTGGGAGTTCGCCGGTGACGACACCGCCGTACCGCCCGAGGAAGCGGTCGCCCGGCTGCGGCGGCGGATCGCCGAGGAGTGTCCGGAGGCCTGGTTCACCAGCTCCGCCGGGCGCCGGCTGAGCGTGCTGGGCAACACCGAGCGAGCGCTGGTGATGCTCCTCGACGGGGACGGCGATCCGGGCGGGCAGGCGGTCACCGCCGGAGCCGGGGCCCTGAGCGGGGGCTTCGCGCTCGCGCACGGGCAGTGCGACACGTATCCCGACGAGGACACCGCGCCGTTCGACGAGGCGCTCCGGATCGTCCGGCACCTGATCGCCACCGGCGTGCCGCCGGCCGACGCCGGATGGTGCGGGGGCGGGTGAGCGGCGCGGGCGTGGGCGTTGTCCACAGGCCCGACGCGGTGTCGGTGCTCGCCAGTAGGGTGTGAGACATGGCCGACCCCTCCAGCTACCGCCCCAGGCCGGGTGAGATCCCGGACTCTGCGGGGGTGTACAGGTTCCGTGACGAGCACCGCCGGGTGATCTACGTCGGAAAGGCGAAAAGCCTGCGCCAGCGCCTGGCGAACTACTTCCAGGACCTGTCGAACCTGCACCCGCGCACCCGGACGATGGTGACCACCGCCGCGTCCGTGGAGTGGACCGTGGTGTCCACGGAGGTCGAGGCGCTCCAGCTGGAGTACTCCTGGATCAAGGAGTACGACCCCCGGTTCAATGTCAAGTACCGCGACGACAAGAGCTACCCGTACCTCGCGGTGACGATGAACGAGGAGTTCCCGCGCGTGCAGGTGATGCGCGGTCACAAGAAGAAGGGCGTGCGGTACTTCGGGCCGTACGGACACGCGTGGGCCATCCGGGACACGGTCGACCTGCTGCTGCGCGTCTTCCCGGTGCGTACCTGCTCGGCCGGCGTGTTCAAGAACGCCGCCCGCACTGGCCGCCCCTGCCTGCTCGGCTACATCGGCAAGTGCTCGGCCCCTTGCGTCGGCCGGGTCAGCCCCGAAGAGCACCAGGAGCTGGCCGAGGAGTTCTGCGACTTCATGGCCGGCCGCACCGGCACCTACCTCCGCCGTCTGGAGAAGCAGATGATGACGGCGGCCGAGGAGATGGAGTACGAGCGGGCCGCCCGGCTGCGTGACGACATCGAGGCCCTGAAGAAGGCGATGGAGAAGAACGCGGTCGTGCTCGCCGACGCGACCGACGCCGACCTCATCGCCGTCGCCGAGGACGAGCTGGAGGCGGCCGTCCAGATCTTCCACGTGCGTGGCGGCCGGGTGCGCGGCCAGCGCGGCTGGGTGACCGACAAGGTCGAGGACATCACCACCGGGGCACTGGTCGAGCACGCGCTCCAGCAGCTGTACGGCGAGGAGAGCGGGGACGCGGTCCCCAAGGAGGTCCTGGTTCCGGCCCTGCCCGAGCCGGTCGAGCCGGTCCAGGAGTGGCTGACCGGCCGCCGCGGCTCGAACGTGTCGCTGCGCATCCCGCAGCGCGGCGACAAGAAGGCGCTCATGGAGACCGTGCAGCGCAACGCCCAGCAGGCCCTGGCCCTGCACAAGACCAAGCGCGCCTCCGACCTGACCACGCGCTCGCGTGCCCTTGAGGAGATCGCCGAGGCCCTCGACCTGGACAGCGCCCCGCTGAGGATCGAGTGCTACGACATCTCTCACCTGCAGGGGGACGACGTGGTCGCCTCCATGGTCGTCTTCGAGGACGGCCTGCAGCGCAAGAGCGAGTACCGCCGCTTCCAGATCAAGGGCTTCGCGGGTCAGGACGACGTCCGCTCCATGCACGAGGTGATCAGCCGCCGCTTCAGGCGCTATCTCGCCGAGAAGGAGAAGACGGGGGAGTGGGCCGACGGCGAGGACGCCGCCGCCGGCGGCGAGTCCGTCGTCACGGGTGGCGAGTCCGTCCTCACCGGCACGGACGAGATCACCAACTCCCTCAAGGACGACGACGGCCGTCCCAGGAAGTTCGCCTACCCGCCGCAGCTCGTCGTGGTCGACGGCGGTCAGCCGCAGGTCGCGGCGGCCCGGCGCGCCCTGGACGAGCTGGGCATCGACGACATCGCCGTCTGCGGCCTCGCCAAACGCCTGGAGGAGGTCTGGGTGCCCGGCGAGGACGACCCGGTGGTCCTGCCACGCACCAGCGAGGGTCTCTATCTGCTCCAGCGCGTGCGGGACGAGGCCCACCGCTTCGCGATCACCTACCAGCGCACCAAGCGGGCCAAGCGTTTCCGCGCCGGCCCCCTGGACGAAGTCCCCGGCCTCGGCGAGACCCGCAGACAAGCACTCATCAAGCATTTCGGCTCGGTGAAAAAGCTCCGGTCCGCCACAATCGAACAGATCCAGGAGGTGCCCGGGATAGGCCGGAAGACGGCCGAGACCATCGCCGCGGCCCTCGCCCAGGCGGCTCCGGCCGCACCCGCCGTGAACACGGCGACCGGAGAGATCATTGAAGACGAGGAACCCGATACGACGGGCGGTTCCTCGGGGGAGCCCGTGACCGCGGGTCTCCCGGACGAACGACGGGGGCAGGAGAGATGACCGAGCACGAGACACAGCCCACAGCAGAGCGAGATCCGGCGCACGAGGAAGCGGGCCGGGACCGGCCCCAGCCCGCGGCCGGCGATCAGCAAGCGGTCCAGGAAAACGGAGCACAGGTGAGTACGGACGTCACGGCGGCCGCGGCCCCCGAAGCGGCCATCCCCGAGCTGGTGATCATCTCCGGCATGTCCGGAGCGGGCCGTTCGACGGCGGCGAAGTGTCTGGAGGACCTCGGCTGGTTCGTCGTGGACAACCTCCCGCCCGCCCTCATCCCCACCATGGTCGAGCTGGGCGCCCGCTCGCAGGGCAACGTGGCGCGGATCGCCGTCGTCGTGGACGTGCGCGGCCGCCGTTTCTTCGACAACCTCCGGGAGTCCCTCGCCGACCTGGACACCCGGGGCGTCACCCGGCGGATCGTCTTCCTGGAGTCCTCCGACGAGGCGCTGGTGCGCCGCTTCGAGTCGGTGCGCCGTCCGCACCCGCTGCAGGGCGACGGCCGCATCGTGGACGGCATCGCCGCCGAGCGCGAGCTGCTGCGCGAGCTGCGCGGGGACGCCGATCTGGTGATCGACACCTCCAGCCTCAATGTGCACGAGCTGCGCGCCAAGATGGACGCCCAGTTCGCCGGCGAGGAGGAGCCCGAGCTGCGGGCCACCGTGATGTCCTTCGGCTTCAAGTACGGCCTGCCGGTCGACGCCGACCTGGTCGCGGACATGCGGTTCCTGCCCAACCCGCACTGGGTGCCGGAGCTGCGTCCGTACTCCGGCCTCAACGAGGAGGTCGCCGCCTATGTCTTCAACCAGCCCGGCGCCAAGGAGTTCCTCGACCGGTACGCCGAGCTGCTGCGCCTCATCGCGGCCGGCTATCGCCGTGAGGGCAAGCGGTATGTGACCATCGCCATCGGCTGTACCGGCGGCAAGCACCGCTCGGTGGCGATGTCGGAGAAGCTCGCCGCGCGCCTCGCGGCCGAGGGTGTGGAGACGGTGGTCGTGCACCGGGACATGGGACGGGAATGACGGAACGTACACCGCGGCTGAGCAGGCTGCGCCGGATGGTGCCCGAGTCGCGTGCCGGGCGCCCGGCCGAGCCCCGTGGCGGCCGGCCCCGCCGCCGGGGCACGCAGCCCAAGGTCGTCGCGCTCGGCGGCGGCATGGGCCTGTCCGCCTCGCTCGCCGCGCTGCGCCGGATCACCGGCGACCTCACCGCCGTCGTCACGGTGGCCGACGACGGCGGTTCCAGCGGCCGGCTACGGGACGAGCTGGGCGTGCTGCCGCCCGGCGACCTGCGCAAGGCGCTGGCCGCGCTCTGCGGTGACGACGACTGGGGCCAGACCTGGGCCCGGGTCATCCAGCACCGCTTCCAGTCCAAGGGCGACCTGCACGAGCACGCGGTCGGCAATTTGCTGATCGTCGCCCTGTGGGAGCAGCTCGGCGACCATGTGCAGGCCCTGGACCTGGTCGGCAAGCTGCTCGGCGCGCACGGCCGTGTGCTGCCCATGTCGGCCGTGCCGCTGGAGCTGCAGGCCCTGGTCAAGGGGCACGATCCCGAGCGTCCCGACGAGGTGGACACCGTGCGCGGACAGGCCACGGTCGCCCTCACGCCGGGCGAGGTGCAGTCGGTGCACCTCGTGCCGAACGACCCGCCGGCCGTCCCGGAGGCCGTAGCCGCGGTGCTGGACGCGGACTGGGTGGTGCTCGGCCCCGGCTCGTGGTTCTCCTCGGTGATCCCGCACCTGCTCGTCCCCGAGCTGCTGGACGCCCTCACCGAGACCAAGGCGCGCAAGGTGCTGTCCCTGAACCTCGCCCCGCAGCCGGGAGAAACCGAGGGCTTCTCCCCGCAGCGTCATTTGGAGGTTTTGGGCCGACACGCCCCTAAACTCGCCCTGGACGTGGTGCTGGCCGACGTGGCCGCCGTGCCCGACCGCGACTCGCTCACCGAGGCCGCCGAGCGGCTGGGAGCCGCGGTCGAGCTGGCGCCGGTGGCCCGGACCGACGGTTCCCCGCGGCACGACCCGGAGCTGTTGGCCGCCGCGTACGACCGTATTTTTCGGATGCATGGAAGGATCGGCCCATGGCGATGACGGCAGCGGTGAAGGACGAGATCTCCCGGCTCCCCGTCACCCGGACCTGCTGCAGGAAGGCGGAGGTCTCCGCCATTCTGCGGTTCGCCGGCGGCCTTCACCTGGTGAGCGGGCGCATCGTGATCGAGGCGGAGCTGGACACGGCGATGGCGGCCCGCCGTCTCAAGCGGGACATCCTGGAGATCTTCGGCCACAGCTCCGAGCTGATCGTGATGGCGCCCGGCGGGCTGCGACGCGGCTCGCGCTATGTCGTGCGGGTCGTTGCGGGCGGGGACCAGCTGGCCCGCCAGACGGGTCTCGTGGACGGCCGGGGCCGCCCGATCCGGGGCCTGCCCCCGCAGGTGGTCTCCGGGGCCACCTGTGACGCGGAGGCGGCCTGGCGCGGGGCCTTCCTGGCGCACGGCTCGCTGACCGAGCCCGGCCGCTCCTCCTCCCTGGAGGTGACCTGCCCGGGCCCGGAGGCCGCGCTCGCGCTGGTCGGCGCCGCCCGCCGGCTGTCGATCGCCGCGAAGGCCCGTGAGGTGCGGGGCGTGGACCGGGTGGTCGTCCGTGACGGCGACGCGATCGGCGCCCTGCTGACCCGGCTCGGCGCGCACGAGTCGGTGCTGGCCTGGGAGGAGCGCCGGATGCGCCGCGAGGTGCGGGCCACGGCCAACCGGCTCGCCAACTTCGACGACGCCAACCTGCGCCGCTCCGCCCGCGCGGCCGTGGCCGCAGGCGCCCGGGTCCAGCGCGCGCTGGAGATCCTCGCCGACGAGGTCCCCGAGCACCTCGCGGCGGCCGGCCGGCTGCGCATGGAGCACAAGCAGGCCTCGCTGGAGGAGCTGGGCGCCCTCGCCGACCCGCCGCTGACCAAGGACGCGGTCGCGGGCCGGATCCGCCGTCTGCTGGCGATGGCCGACAAGCGCGCCGCCGACCTGGGCATCCCGGGTACGGAGGCCAACCTCACCGAGGAGCTGGCGGAGAACCTGGCCGGCTGACCGCGTGACGCCAACGACCCGGTGCCGAGGCCCAGTTGAGGCTTCGGCACCGGCTTTCGTGTGCCTTCCGTATGCCTGACGGGCATTCATTTGCGTGGCCATGAAGCGCTCTTGACTCGATCAAGAAGTGACATGAACCTGGCCAAGCGTTCGCCGCTGCGGCGAACCACCGCTAGGGGGGTTCATGAGACACAGAGCGAGATCGATCCTCGCTGTCGGCGCGCTCCTGATCGGCGGAGCGAGCCTCGCACCCGTAGCCCAGGCACAGGGCGGAAATCCGGCGAAGTCCACCCCGGACGAGATCAGGGTCTTCCGCGCCGACGTCACCAAGGCGCAGATTCCCCTGCTCCTCAAGGCCGGCCAGGACGGTGACGAACTCGGCGGGCAGATCACCGGAAGCGGAAAGTCCGAGGTCGAGGTCTATCTCACCGGACAGCAGGCCGCGAAACTCCGCAAACAGGGCGTCACCCTCACCGAGCACACCGTGTCGGCCAAGGCTCAGGCACGCGTGGAGAAGGCGTCCCAGGGCGTGTTCCGCCCCTACGGCGGAAGCGGCGGACTCAAGGAGGAGATTCTCCGGACCGCCCAGGCCAACCCCGGCCTGACCAAGGTCGAGTCGATCGGGAAGACGGTCGACGGCCAGGACATCCTCGCCCTCAAACTGACCAGGAACGCCAGGAAGACGCAGGACGGATCCAGGCCGCCCGTGCTGTATCTGTCGAACCAGCACGCACGCGAGTGGATCACCCCGGAGATGACCCGGCGTCTGATGCACTACTACCTGGACCGCTACAAGTCCGACAAGCGCATCCGGAAGATCGTCGACTCGACCGAGCTGTGGTTCGTCATCTCGGCCAACCCCGACGGCTACGACTACACGTTCAAGAACTCCGAGACCCGCCTGTGGCGCAAGAACCTGCGGGACGTCAACGGCGACGGCGTCATCGGCGCCGGCGACGGCGTCGACCTCAACCGCAACTTCCCCTACAAGTGGGGCTACGACGACGAGGGTTCGTCCCCGAACCCCATCAGCGAGACCTACCGCGGCGCGAGCCCCGAGTCCGAGCCCGAGACCAGGGCGCTGGACGGCTTCGAGAAGCGTGTCGGGTTCAGGTACGCCATCAACTACCACTCGGCCGCCGAACTCCTCCTGTACGGCGTGGGCTGGCAGGTCGCGACCCCCACGCCCGACGACGTCCTCTACAAGGCCCTCGCCGGGACCCCGGACAACCCGGCCGTCCCCGGCTACCGTTCGCAGGTCTCCTCGGAGCTGTACACCACCAACGGTGAGGCGGACGGGCACGCGTCGAACGTCAACGGCATCGCGATGTTCACCCCCGAGATGTCGACCTGCCAGACGGCGTCGAACGTCGACCCGAACGACGCGTGGAAGCCCGAGGACTGCCAGTCGGTCTTCAACTTCCCCGACGACGAGAAGCTGATCCAGCAGGAGTTCACCAAGAACATCCCGTTCGCGCTCTCCGTCGCCGAGACCGCCGTACACCCGGACCGGCCGGTCTCCTCGGTCGGGCTGAGCGCCGCCGACTTCACCCCGGCCACGTTCTCCACGTCGTACTCCCGGGGCGCCGGCCAGGAGGTGTCCGTCGTCGTGCGCAGGGCGATCCGGGACAAGGAGCTGAAGTACCGCGTCAACGGCGGCCGCGTCCTCGACCAGACGCTGCGGCCCTGGAAGGGCGGCAGGACCTACGGCGGCAAGGACGACCTGTATTTCGACGAGTACCGGGCCATGGTGCAGGGCGGCGAGCCGGGCGACAGGGTCGAGGTGTGGTTCACCGGCGAGACGGACAGCGGCAGGAAGGTGTCCAGCCCGCACTTCACGTACACGGTCGCCGAGCGGCCCAAGGCCGACACGCTCGTCGTCGCCGAGGAGGGCACGGCCGCCGCACAGGCGCAGAAGTACGCGGACGCGGTCAGGGCGGCCGGGCACAGGGCGCTCGTGTGGGACGTCGCCACCCAGGGTGCCCCGGACGCGCTCGGCGTGCTGAAGCACTTCCGGACCGTCGTGCACTACTCCGGCGCGAACGGCCCCGGCAACGCCACCCAACTGCAGCTGCGCGCCTATCTGAACGAGGGCGGCAGGCTGATCGAGGCCGGTGAACTGGCCGGCGGCAGCGTCGACCTCGGCGACGGCACTCTCTCGGACGACTTCAGCCAGTACTACCTGGGTGCCTACAGCCGTACGTCGACCACGGGAGCCACCGGCTTCACCGGTTCCGGCGCCCTGGACGGCTACGGCGGCGCCCTCGGCGACGCGCCCGGCAACCCGCTGGACAAGGCCGGCACCTACGCCGTCACCTCCGACGAACTGCCCGTGGCCGCCTACCCGCAGTTCAAGAGCGCGGGCGCGGGCCGGTTCGCCGGGACCGTCAACCCGTACGGGCCGTACTCGGGCTCGTACATGGCCGCCGCCGTGCACACCGACGACGCCTACAAGCGCCTCACCCGCACCATCGACCTGAGCGGTGTCAGCGCCGCCGACAAGCCGGCCCTCAGCACCCGGCTGCTGTGGGACACCGAGCCGGGCTACGACCACGCGGTGATCGAGGCGCACACCGTGGGCGCCGACGACTGGACGACCCTGCCGGAAGCCGGCGGCGCCACGAGGACGGCCGTACCGGCGGACTGCGGCCAGGGGTTCCTGATCGCCGAGCACCCGTGGCTGAAGCACTATCTGACGCTCGCGGACAACGCCTGCAGCGCGACCGGTACGACCGGCTCCTGGAACAGTCTCACCGGCAGCTCGGGCGGCTGGCGGCAGGTCACCTTCGACCTGAGCGCGTACGCCGGCAAGTCCGTCGAGGTCTCGATCAGCTACGTCACCGACCCGGGCACCGGCGGACACGGTGTCCTCGCCGACGACGCCTCGCTCGTCGTGGGCGGCGTGGCGAAGGAGACCGAGGGATTCGAGTCGTCCCTGGGCGCCTGGCACGTGACCGGACCGCCCGCGGGCAGCCCGCCCGTGCTGAAGGACTGGGCGCGCACCGGGACGCTGTTCCAGACCTATGGAGCGGTCACCACGGACGACACCGTGCTGCTCGGTTTCGGTCTGGAACAGGTGCCGTCGGCGGCCGATCGGGGGGCCCTGCTGCGGAAGGCGTTCGCGGCGCTCGGTGCGTGAGGGCCGACACGTTGACAGATCCCGCTCACCTTGTTCCAACAGGTGAGCGGGAGCCCTCTCAACGGTGCGCGAAAGGGGCCCTGATCAAGTGAGCCGACCCGCTCACGAACGAGTGAAGAAGGCGCCAAAAGTGCCTGGCATTCAGTAGTAAATACGGGTGAATCCACTGCCGATCCGGGACGGTCCGTACCTCTACTGGTGGGTAAGGAACGCCTGCCCGTGTATGGGCCATCTCGATGTCACCCCGGGGCTCGCAGAGAGGTAGGGTCGGTGGTGGTCGGGGACATCCCAAATAGAGCTCGCCGGCACCGCATGGCCGGCGTACCAACGAGGAGATCGGTTCGTGACGATCCGCGTAGGCATCAACGGCTTCGGCCGCATCGGTCGTAACTACTTCCGCGCGCTGCTGGAGCAGGGTGCTGACATCGAGGTCGTGGCTGTCAACGACCTGGGTGACACCGCGACCACCGCGCATCTGCTCAAGTACGACACGATCCTGGGCCGCCTCAAGCAGGAGGTCTCCCACACCGCCGACACCATCACCGTGGACGGCCACACCATCAAGGTGCTCTCCGAGCGCAACCCGGCCGACATCCCCTGGGGCGAGCTGGGCGTCGACATCGTCATCGAGTCGACCGGCATCTTCACCAAGAAGGAAGACGCCGCCAAGCACATCGCCGGTGGCGCGAAGAAGGTCCTCATCTCGGCTCCGGCCAAGGACGAGGACATCACCATCGTGATGGGCGTCAACCAGGACAAGTACGACGCGGCCAGCCATCACGTCATCTCCAACGCCTCCTGCACCACCAACTGTGTGGCGCCGATGGCGAAGGTCCTCGACGAGAACTTCGGCATCGTCAAGGGTCTGATGACCACGGTGCACGCGTACACCAACGACCAGCGCATCCTGGACTTCCCGCACAAGGACCTGCGCCGCGCCCGCGCCGCCGCCGAGAACATCATCCCGACCACCACCGGTGCCGCCAAGGCCACCGCCCTGGTGCTCCCGCAGCTCAAGGGCAAGCTGGACGGCATCGCCATGCGCGTCCCGGTCCCCACCGGCTCGGTCACCGACCTGGTCGTGGAACTCGGCCGCGAGGTCACCAAGGAAGAGGTCAACGCCGCCTTCCAGAAGGCCGCCGAGGGCGAGCTGAAGGGCCTCCTCGACTACACCGAGGACCCGATCGTCTCCTCCGACATCGTCAACGCCCCGGCGTCCTGCACCTTCGACTCCTCCCTGACCATGGTCCAGGAGGGCAAGAACGTGAAGGTCATCGGCTGGTACGACAACGAGTGGGGCTACTCCAACCGCCTCGTGGACCTCACGGTCTTCGTCGGCAACCAGCTCTGATCGCCGAAGCAGGACCTTGAAGTGAGAGCAGGGCTCGGGCAGCGCAGCGTCGCGCTGTCCGGGCCCTGTCTCGCGTACGGACCACGTCCTCTTACGATCAGGTGCACCACGAGCCCTCCCTTGGAGTCCACTCAATGAAGACGATCGACGAACTTCTCGCCGCCGGCGTGAGCGGCAAGCGGGTCTTCGTCCGCGCCGACCTCAACGTGCCGCTGGACGGCGCCACCATCACCGACGACGGCCGTATCCGCGCCGTCCTGCCCACCGTCAAGGCCCTCGCGGAGGCGGGCGCCAAGGTGGTCGTCGCCTCGCACCTGGGCCGCCCCAAGGGCGCCCCGGATCCCGCTTTCTCGCTGCTGCCCGCGGCCGAGCGCCTCGGCGAGCTGCTCGGCGCCCCGGTCGCCTTCGCCCAGGACACCGTCGGCCCCGCCGCGCACGAGGCCGTCGACGGCCTGCAGCCCGGCCAGGTCGCGGTCATCGAGAACCTGCGCTTCAACGCCGGCGAGACCTCCAAGGACGACACCGAGCGGGGCGAGTTCGCCGACCGGCTGGCCGCCCTCGCCGACGTCTACGTCGGTGACGGCTTCGGTGCGGTGCACCGCAAGCACGCCTCGGTCTACGACCTGCCCAAGAAGCTGCCGCACTACGCCGGCCACCTCATCGCCACCGAGGTCGGCGTCCTGAAGAAGCTCACCGAGGACGTCAAGCGCCCCTACGTGGTCGCGCTCGGCGGCGCCAAAGTCTCCGACAAGCTCGCCGTCATCGACGAGCTGCTCGGCAAGGCCGACCGCCTGCTCATCGGCGGCGGCATGGCCTACACCTTCCTCAAGGCCAAGGGCCACGAGGTCGGCATCTCCCTCCTGCAGGAGGACCAGATCCCGGCCGTCACCGAGTACATGGAGCGTGCGGAGAAGAACGGCGTCGAGCTGGTGCTCCCCGTCGACGTCCTTGTCTCCACGCAGTTCCCGGACCTGAAGACCAAGGCCCCCGCGAACCCCACGACCGTCGCCGCGGACAAGATCCCCGCCGACCAGGAGGGCCTGGACATCGGTCCGGAGACCCGCAAGCTGTACGCCTCGAAGCTCGCCGACGCGGCCACCGTCTTCTGGAACGGCCCCATGGGCGTCTTCGAGCACCCCGACTACGCCGAAGGCACCCGGGCCGTCGCCCAGGCCCTCGTCCAGTCGGACGGCTTCACCGTCGTCGGCGGCGGTGACTCCGCCGCGGCCGTGCGCACGCTCGGCTTCGACGAGAACGCGTTCGGACACATCTCGACCGGTGGCGGCGCCTCCCTCGAATACCTCGAGGGCAAGACGCTCCCCGGCCTCGCCGCACTGGAGGACTGACCCCGTATGACCACCCGCACGCCGCTGATGGCGGGCAACTGGAAGATGAACCTCAACCACCTCGAGGCCATCGCCCACGTCCAGAAGCTCGCCTTCGCCCTGGCCGACAAGGACTACGAGGCCGTCGAGGTCGCCGTCCTGCCGCCCTTCACCGACCTGCGCTCCGTGCAGACCCTGGTCGACGGCGACAAGCTCAAGATCAAGTACGGTGCCCAGGACATCTCGCAGCACGACTCCGGTGCCTACACCGGCGAGATCTCCGGCCCGATGCTGGCCAAGCTGAAGTGCACGTACGTGGTCATCGGCCACTCCGAGCGCCGCCAGTACCACGACGAGACCGACGAGCTGATCAACGCCAAGGTCAAGGCCGCCTACAAGCACGGCCTCACCCCGATCCTGTGCATCGGCGAGGAACTGGAGGTCCGCGAGGCGGGCAACCACGTCTCCCACACCCTCGCCCAGCTCGAGGGCGGTCTGAAGGACCTCCCGGCCGAGCAGGCCGAGACCGTCGTGATCGCCTACGAACCCGTATGGGCCATCGGCACCGGCAAGGTCTGCGGTTCCGGGGACGCCCAGGAGGTCTGCGCCGCGATCCGCGCCAAGCTCGCCGAGCTGTACTCGCAGGACGTGGCCGACAAGATCCGCATCCAGTACGGCGGCTCCGTGAAGTCGGGCAACGTCGCCGAGATCATGGCGCAGGCCGACATCGACGGCGCCCTGGTCGGCGGTGCCTCGCTGGACGCCGACGAGTTCGTCAAGATCGTGCGTTTCCGCGATCAGTGACGCACGCTGTGAGTAGGCGGTAGCGACGATACGTCGTACCCTTGCGGGGGCACAGCCGGTGTGCTGTGCCCCCGTCGTCCATCCGAATCCGAGGAAGTTGGTCCAGCCGTGGTTTTGGGGTTCTCGATCGCCCTGATCATCTTCAGCCTGCTGCTGATGCTGCTGGTGCTGATGCACAAGGGAAAGGGCGGCGGCCTCTCCGACATGTTCGGTGGCGGCATGCAGTCCTCCGTCGGCGGCTCCTCGGTCGCCGAGCGCAACCTCGACCGGATCACCATCGTGATCGGCCTGCTGTGGTTCGCGTGCATCATCGTTCTCGGCATCCTGATGAAGTCGAACGGCTGAGACTCCCGCACAGCACGCACATCACGCATATTCGGTACGTAAGGCCCCATGTTCGGTACGCGCTCCTGAGCGCGGCCTATCATGGGGCTTGCGTCTGGGTGTGAGGGCTTGTAACTCCAATCACTGGACGCGCGTTGGGCCTTACGTAGACTGAGGCGCTCGCAGCGAAGCGGAACGCCGACTCGCTTCGCGGCACCATCACGCAGGGAGTTACGACCGTGGCAAGTGGCAACGCGATCCGAGGAAGCCGGGTCGGGGCGGGGCCGATGGGCGAGGCCGAGCGTGGCGAGTCCGCGCCGCGTCTGCGCATCTCCTTCTGGTGCTCCAACGGGCACGAGACGCAGCCGAGCTTCGCCAGCGACGCTCAGGTTCCGGACACTTGGGACTGCCCGCGCTGCGGCTTCCCGGCCGGCCAGGACCGGGACAACCCGCCGGACCCGCCGCGCACCGAGCCCTACAAGACGCACCTCGCCTATGTGCGGGAGCGGCGCAGCGACGCGGACGGCGAGGCGATCCTCGCTGAGGCGCTCGCCAAACTGCGGGGCGAGATCTAGGGATTGTGACCGGCCGGGCGCCTCAGGGTGCCGGGCCGGAGCCATTTCCGCCCGCGCGCACGACCCGTTGTCAGTGGTGCCCTCTACGGTTGTGTGCATCAGGCGGTGCGCCGATGCACCGGTGCATCGTGAGGGGGGGGCGGATGGCTGCGATCGGGGCGGTGAGCGCGGGGGCACCCGCGTGGCGCGGGGGATTCGGCCGGCTGTGGACGGCCGCCGTGGTCTCCCGGTTCGGGGACGCGTTGCGCGCGGCCGCACTTCCGCTGCTCGCCGTGCGGCTCACCGACGACCCACTGGTCATCGCTTCGGTGACGGCCTGCGGCTACGTGCCCTGGCTGCTGTTCGGGCTGCTCGGCGGAGCCGTGGCCGACCGCGTGGACCAGCGGCGGGCGATGTGGGCCGTGGACACCGTGCGCGGGCTGCTCGTCGCCTCGTTCGCCCTCCTGGTGGGGGTGGGCCTCGCCTCGGTTCCCCTGCTGCTCGCTCTGGCCTTCGCTCTCACCACGCTCCAGACGCTGTTCGACAACGCCGCGACGGCCCTGCTGCCGTCGCTGGTGCGGCGCGAGGCCCTCGGCGGGGCCAACGCCAGGCTGATGACCGGCCAGCAGCTCGCGGGCGGGCTGCTGGCGGGCCCCTTCGTGCCCCTGCTGCTGTCCGTCGGCGTGTTCCTGCCCTTCGTCGCCGACGCCGGCACCTTCGTCCTGGCCGCCGCCCTGGTCGCCTCCTTGCGGATACGGCCTGTGGACCGGGAGCCCCGTCCGGCCGGCGGCACCCTGCGCGCCGAGATCGGAGCCGGTCTGCGCGCCCTGTGGCGAGACCGCGTGCTGCGGGCCGTGTGCCTGGCCACCCTGCTCTGCAACATCGGCATGGGCGCCCTGATCGGCACCCTGGTGCTGCATGTGACGCGCTGGCTGCACGGCGGCGACGGGGCCTACGCGGCAGCCATGACGGCCTACGCGGCCGGCAGCCTGACCGGCGGTTTCCTCGCCCAGCGCATCGCGCGCCGCACCGGGCGGGCCCGCGCCCTCCTGGTCGCCGGGACCGTCCAGACGGCCTCGCTGATCCTCATCGGCTCGCTGCGGCACCTGGCCGCCCTGCTCGCCGGCATGCTGCTGCTCGGCGCGATGAACATGGTCTGGAACGTCAACCAGGTCACGCTGATGCAGGAGCGCAGCCCCGCCGCCATGGTGGGCCGCGTCTCCGCCGCCTTCCGCACCTCCTCCACCTCCGGCGTCCCGCTCGGCGCGCTCCTCGGCGGCGCGGTGGCCGGCGCCGTGGGGCTGAACGGCCCGGCCCTGCTCGCCGCCGCCCTGTTCACCCTGGCGGTCACCTCGCTGATACCGGCCCGTCAGCCGGACGTACCTGTTGTTGCGCCGCACGACGACGCCGCGACGGCTCGCACCGCGCGGTGATCAATTAGGTTGGAACAGCTGGGACAGGCACGAAAGAAGGCGGAAGTCGGAAATGAACGCAGACGGCCGTACCAGGCTCAACCAGACGCCCGAATGGGCCGCTCTCGCCAAGCACCGCGAAGAGCTGGCCGACACCCATCTGAGGGAACTGTTCGCCGCCGATCCCGGGCGCGGTGAGGGGTACACGCTCCAGGTCGGTGACCTGTACATCGACTACTCGAAGCACCTGGTCACCGACGAGACGCTGCGGCTGCTGCGCGAGCTGGCCGCCGCCACGGACGTGTTCGCGCTGCGCGACGCCATGTTCCGCGGCGAGAAGATCAACGTCACCGAGAACCGCGCGGTGCTGCACACCGCGCTGCGCGCCCCGCGCGACGCGGTGATCGAGGTCGACGGCGAGAACGTCGTCCCGAAGGTGCACGCCGTGCTCGACAGGATGAGTGACTTCGCCGACCGCGTCCGCTCCGGCGCCTGGACCGGCCACACCGGCAAGCGCATCAAGAACGTGATCAACGTCGGCATCGGCGGCTCCGACCTGGGTCCCGCGATGGCCTACGAGGTGCTGCGCAGCTTCACCGACCGAGGGCTGACGGTCCGCTTCGTCTCCAACGTGGACGGCGCCGACCTGCACGAGGCCACCCGGGACCTGGACCCGGCCGAGACGCTGTTCATCATCGCCTCCAAGACCTTCACCACCATTGAGACGATCACCAACGCCACCTCCGCGCGCTCATGGCTGCTGGACGCGCTGGGTGACGATTCCGCGGTCGCCAAGCACTTCGTGGCCCTGTCTACCAACGCCGGGAAGGTGGCCGAGTTCGGCATCGACACGGCAAACATGTTCGAGTTCTGGGACTGGGTCGGCGGCCGGTACTCGTACGACTCCGCGATCGGCCTGTCCCTGATGATCGCCATCGGCCCGGACCGCTTCCGCGAGATGCTCGACGGCTTCCGGCTGGTCGACGAGCACTTCCGCACCGCGCCCGCCGAGGCCAACGTCCCGCTGCTGCTCGGCCTGTTGGGCATCTGGTACGGCAACTTCCACGACGCCCAGTCGCACGCCGTCCTGCCCTACAGCCACTACCTCTCCCGGTTCACCGCCTACCTCCAGCAGCTGGACATGGAGTCCAACGGCAAGTACGTGGCGCGCGACGGCAAGCAGGCCGACTGGCAGACCGGCCCGGTGGTGTGGGGCACGCCGGGCACCAACGGGCAGCACGCCTACTACCAGTTGATCCACCAGGGCACCAAACTCATCCCGGCGGACTTCATCGGCTTCGCCGAGCCGGTGGCCGAGCTGAGCGGTGGACTCAAGGCGCAGCACGACCTGTTGATGGCGAACTTCTTCGCCCAGACCCAGGCCCTCGCCTTCGGCAAGAGTGCCGAGGAGGTCCGCGCGGAGGGTGTCGCCGAGGAACTGGTCGCGCACAAGACCTTCCAGGGCAACCGGCCCACGACGACCATCCTGGCGAAGGAACTCACCCCGTCCGTCCTCGGCCAGCTGGTCGCCCTCTACGAACACAAGGTGTTCGTGCAGGGCGCCGTGTGGAACATCGACTCCTTCGACCAGTGGGGCGTCGAGCTGGGCAAGGTCCTCGCCAAGCGGGTGGAGCCCGCGCTGACCGAGGGAGCGCAGGTGCCCGGCCTGGACGAGTCGACCAGGGCGCTGGTCGCCAAGTACCGGGAGCTGCGCGGCCGTAGCTGAGCGGGCCCCCGCGGGAGCCGGGTACGGCCCGGCCGTCCGGCTCCCGCGCAGGCCGGCCGTCCGGCTCCCGCGCATGCCCGGTGCTCACGGGTGCCCCGCACGGCAGGGCCCCGGCTCAGGCCACCGCGCTCAGCGTGTCCGCGAGCCGTCTGCGTGCCGCGCGGGCAGCGGGCAGCGCGGCGAGCGCGGCCGCTCCCAGCACGGCGGCCGAGCCCAGCACAAGCAGCAGCCCGGGCGAGGGGGACTGGGCGATCCCCGCGCCGATGCCGCTGGAGGCGCCCTGGGCGTCGATGAGCCGGCGGGCCAGCGGCAGGCCGAGCACCGTGGCGGCAAGTGCCGCGGCCAGCGCCGTACAGCTCGTGGCCGTGACGGTGATCGCGGTGATCTGCCGCGGGGACATGCCGATCGCCCTGAGGGCGAGCACGTCCCGCTCGCCCTCGCGGACGCTCCCGCCGATCGCGGTCAGCAGCTCGACCAGCCCGATCAGGGCGAGCACCGCGATCAGGCCGGCGACGACCGCGCGCAGCGGGGACAGCCCGTCGGCCGGGTTCGGCACGGCGTGCACGTCCAGATGGCCCCGGCCGGCCGCGGTGAGCGCGGCGGACACGCGGTGCGGGTCGGCGCCCGGGCGCAGTCGCAGCTCGTAGAAGGCCGGGGCGAGCTGCGGGTCGTTCTCGCGGAGGGTGTCCAGGGAGGTCGTCACCACCCGGCCGGCGTTCTGCGGTTCGATGCTGCGGCCGACGATGTGGAGGATCTGCGGCCGGTCGCCGACCATCATCCGTACCCAGTCGCCGACCCGCGCGTGCAGCAGGTCCAGCAGCCCCTGCCCGGCCACCGCCTCGTCCGGTCCGCGCGCGGCCCGGCCCTCGGCGAGGGCACAGGGGTAGGGCCGGGCGTCGGTGCCGAGGCCGCGCAGGGCGATGGTCCCGGTCTGCCCGGGCACCAGCGCGGCCAGCTCGACTCCCGGATAGGCGGCGGCCACGCGGGAGTCGCCGGTCAGCAGGGACCGTAGGTCCGCCGGGGACGGTTGGCCGTCGGTGCGGACCGTGAGCGAGGTGGGCAGACCGACCCGGGCCGGGCTGGTGTGGAAGCGGTCGATCGTGGTCCAGGCGCTGAGCGCCACCACGATCAGCAGCATCGGCAGGGCCAGCCGGGCCACGGTGGCCACCGAGCGTCCGCGCCCCGTGACCACTTTGTGGCAGCCGAGGACCAGCGCGGCCGGCAGCCGCAGCCCGAGCGCCCGCCGGGCCGCGCCGGTGAGCCGTCCGCCGGCCGCCGCGGCCGGGCGCGGCACCGGAACCGGCGGCACCCGGCCGGCCCGCCAGGCCGCGAGGCCCGTGGTCAGGCCGATGAACAGCACCGCTCCCGTGGGCACCGCCAGCAGTGCCACGGTGTGCCCCGGCAGGCCCTGCCACACACCGACGGCGTCACCGAGCCGCCCCGGGACCCGGCTGCCCAGGGTCTGGGTGAGCGCGGCGGTGGCCACGGCTCCGAGCAGGGCGTAGGCGAGGTGCTGGAGCAGGAAGATCCGTACGACCTGGCCGGGGGTGAAGCCGATCGCCTTCAGCACCGACAGGTCCCGCAGATGGCCGCGGATCCGGGTGGCGATCGCCCCGTGCACGGCGAACCCGGCCGCGATCAGCGCGCCGAGACCGAACAGCCCGAGCACCTGCCCGAGCAGCCGGTTGTCGCCCTGTGCCTGGGCGCGCGCCTGCTGCCAGGTGGAGACCTCGCCGACCGCGCCCGCGCCGAGCACGGTGACGGCGCGCTGCACCGCGTAGTCGGTGTCCGCCGGTTCGCGCAGCCGCAGCCCGATGACCTGGCCGCCCGGCGCCCGGACCGCGGCCGGCAGGGCCCAGACCAGCCCCGGCTGTTCACCGGGGCTGTAGGCGGGTTCGGCGCTGTCCGCGATGCCCTCGACGGTCAGGGTGCGGGCGGTGCCGGGCAGTGTCAGGGTGTCTCCGGGCTCGGCCAGCAGGGCGCGGGCCAGGCCGCTCTCCAGCACCACCCCGTCCGGCTCGGCCGGATCCAGCCAGTGCCCGGCGGTGAGCAGCGGGCGGCCGACGGAGGGCAGGTGCGCGGTGCCGCGCAGTTCCACGGAGGCACGGGTGCCGCGTGCGGCGACGGTGGCGGACTCGGTGCGATAGGGACCGGCGACGGACGTGACGCCGTCCAGCCCGGCGAGCCTTGCGGTGTCCGCGGACTGTGCCGTGTGGATCCACACGTGGGCCCCGCGCGCCTCGGCGAAGGTCCGCTGCCAGGGATTGGTCGCATAGCCGAACAGGGCGGTGGCCAGCAGCAGTGAGGCGACGATGCCGGCGGTGGCCAGCACGAGGAACAGCGCCTCGCCGCGATGCGTGCGCAGATCGGAGTGCGCCCAGCGCAGGGTGGCCCGCACGGTCAGTCCTTCAGCTCCAGCACACCGGAGATGCCGGCCCGGCGCGGCGGCGCACCGTCCAGCACGGCATCGTCCGCTATCCGGCCGTCGAAGAAGCTGATCACCCGGTCCGCGGCGCTGGCCAGCCGGGCGTCATGCGTGACGAGCACGATCGTCTGGCCGCGTCCGTGGAAGCGGGACAGCAGCCGCATCACCTCGCGGGTGCCCTTGCTGTCGAGACTGCCCGCGGGCTCGTCCGCGAGCAGCAGCGGCGGATGGTTGACCAGGGCTCGGGCGAGGGCGACCCGCTGCTGCTCACCACCGGACAGTTCACCGGGCAGGCTGCGCTCCTTGCCCTGAAGACCCAGCTCGGCCAGGAGCGCCTCGCGCTCGGCACGGGCCTTCTTCGGGGGTGCACCGGCCAGCAGGGCGGGCAGTTCGACGTTGTCGGCGACGGACAGGCTGGACACCAGGTTGAAGAACTGGAAGACGATGCCGATGGCCCGGCGGCGCTCCACCGCCCAGCGTGCCTCGCTGAAGGAGTCCGTGCAGCGGCCGTCCAGCCAGATGCTGCCCGCGTCCGGTCGCTGCAGTCCGCCCAGCAGGTGCAGCAGCGTCGACTTGCCGGCGCCGGACGGGCCGGTGATCGCGACGAACTCGCCCCGGGCGACGCTCAGGTCCACCCCGCGGACGGCGTGCGCGGGCGCGCCCTCGCCGTGGTGGGTCTTCACCAGCCCCTCGGCGCGGAGCACCGGAACACGGTCCTCGCTCATTCCAGTTCCTCCTGGCACCGCTCCAGCCAGTCGAGGTCGGCCTGCAGGTGCAGCATCGCGCCCTCGATCAGCAGGTGGGCGATTCGGTTGTCCCGGTTCTCGGCCGCGGCCAGTTTCGACAGGCTGCGCATGGTGTTGAGGTACTGGCGCCGCTGCTTGTTGATGAGGGCGATCTGGTCGGCGAGACCGGTCTGCGGGGCGAGGGCCAGCTTCATGAAGAACTCGTCCCGCACCCGCGGCTCGTCCTCGGTCTCCTCGAACCAGGCGTGCAGCGCCTCCCGCCCGGCGTCGGTGAGGTGGTAGACCTTCTTGTTGGGCCGGCTGGACTGCTCGACGTCCTCGCCCTCGATCAGCCCGGACTTCTCCAGGCGGCCGAGAGTGACGTAGATCTGGCCGACGTTCGGCTGAGGGTACGCGGAGCCCAGCAGTTGCTCAAGGTCCTGCTTCAGCTCGTAGCCGTGGGCGGGGCCGCGGGCCAGGAGTGCCAGGAGGGCAAGGCGCACTCGTGCTGTCCTCCTGTCTGCTCACAATGTGCTCCAGGCCCTAGTATCGCCCATACCTAACAGGTATACATGGCCCTGACTCCCGGGGCGAGGGCGCCCGGAGCCGTGTGTACGTGTTCAAGGAGGAACCTATGCGGTGGATACGCGCCGCCGGTAGGGGCCTCCTCGTTCTGGTCGTGATCATCGCCGGGTACGTCACCTCCGGCGCCCGCGCCGAGGAGGGTACGGGCGGTGGGCGCGGCCCGCTCACCCTGGCCACCGCCGGCGACCTCACCGGCTATCTCGGCCCGCTGCTCCAGGGCTGGAACCGCACCCACCCCGGCGAGAAGGTCACCCTCGTCGAGCTGCCGGACTCCTCCGACGAGACGTACGCGCAGATGACGACCGACCTGCGCGGCGGCGACCGGAGCCGCTTCGACGTCCTCAACATCGACGTCAACTGGACCTCTCAGTTCGCGGCGGCCGGCTGGATCCGCCCGCTGCCCCCGGGGCGCTTCCCGCTGAAGAGCTTCCTGCCGCCGGTCGTGGACACGGCCACCTACGACGGGCGGCTGTACGCGGTGCCGTACGTCACGAACGCGGGTCTGCTGCTGTACCGCAAGGACGTCCTCGCCAGGGCGGGCGTGCCGCCGCCGCGCACCTGGGCCGAGCTGGAGCGTGCTGCCAGGACCATCGCGCCCAGGTACGGACTGGGCGGTTACGCCGGTCAGTTCCTGCCGTACGAGGGCCTCACCGTCAACGCGGCCGAGGCCGTGTACTCGGCGGGCGGCAGCATCCTCGGCGACGAGGGCACCCGGGTCACCGTCGACTCGGCCGCCGCCCGTGAGGGCATCGGCTTCCTCGCCCGCGGTGTCCGCGAGGGCTGGATCCCGAAGGCGGCGCTGACGTGGAAGGAGGAGGAGTCCAAGCAGGCCTTCCAGGACGGCAGACTGCTCTTCCTGCGCAACTGGCCCTACGCCTACGCCGTCGCCTCCGCCAGGGGCTCCAAGGTCGCCGGCCGGATCGGCGCCGTACCGCTGCCCGGACCCGACGGACCGGGGACGAGCGTCCTCGGCGGCTCCAACCTCGCGGTCAACACCCATGCCCGGCACCCCGATTCCGCCGCGCGCCTGATCGCCTACCTCACCAGCGAGCAGGTCCAGCGCCAGGTGCTCACCCGGGGCGCGCTGCCGCCCGTACGCGCCGCGCTCTACCGGGATCCCGCACTCGTCCGGCAGTTCCCCTATCTGCCGACCCTGCGCACCGCCGTGCTCACCGCCGCGCCGCGCCCCAAGAGCGCGCACTACGACCAGGTCAGCCTGGTGGTGCAGGCGGTGGTGTACGGCGCGCTGACCGGGCGCGAGACGCCCGAGCAGGCGGTGCGACGACTGGCGCGCGAACTCGACGCCATCGCCCGTCGATAGTCTCCGGATCCTCCCGACAGCCGCCTCTCTAGTTACATGTTAGGTAACGCGGACATCTCATCTCAGTTCGCGATGTCCTATTAGTTCCTGGTTTGCTCACTCAACTCCTCGGTAGCTTCCGTTCTTTTCGTTGACACCTTCGCGATACGCCTACCTAACATGCATGCATGTTGAGTAAGCACGGCTGGTGGCGTGACGCGGTGATCTACCAGGTCTACGTCCGCAGTTTCCTGGACAGCACCGGCGACGGCATCGGCGATCTCGCCGGGGTCCGCGCGGGGCTGCCGTATCTGAAGAAGCTCGGCGTCGACGGGATCTGGCTGAGCCCGTTCTACCCCTCGCCGCAGCACGACCACGGCTACGACGTGGCCGACTACTGCGGAGTCGACCCCCTCTTCGGCGACCTCGCCGAGTTCGACCTGCTGATGGCGGCCGCCCGCCGGCTCGGCATCAAGGTGCTCCTCGACATCGTCCCCAACCACTGCTCCAGCGAACACCCCTGGTTCCGCGAGGCCCTGCGCGGCGCACCCGGCAGCCCGGCCCGCGCCCGCTTCCACTTCGCCGACGGCCGTGGCCCGGACGGCGCCGAGCCGCCCAACAACTGGCACGCCATGTTCGGCGGCCCGGCCTGGACCAGGGTCGGCGACGGCCAGTGGTACCTGCACATGTTCACGTCGGAACAGCCCGACTGGAACTGGCGCGACCCCGAGATCCCCGCCGAGTTCGACCGCGTCCTGCGCTTCTGGCTGGACCGCGGCGTGGACGGCTTCCGCATCGACGTCGCCGCCGGCCTGTTCAAGCACCCCGAACTGCCCGACTCCGACGACCCCGAGGCCGACGCCCGCACCCGCGACTCGGTCAACCCGCTCGCCTGGAACCAGCCCGAGGTGCACGAGGTGTGGCGGCGCTGGCGCTCCATATGCGAGGAGTACCAAGAGCGCGACGGCCGCGAACGCCTCCTCGTCGGCGAGGTCTCCGTCCCCACCGCCCGCGAACACGCCCTGTACGTCCGCCCGGACGAACTCCACCAGGCCTTCTTCTTCGACCTGCTCGGCGCCCCCTGGGACGCCGACGCCTTCCGCAAGGTCATCTCCGAGGCCATGCAGGACATCGCCGGCACCGGCTCCACGGTCACCTGGGTCCTCAACAACCACGACCAGGTCCGCACCGTCACCCGCTACGGCGAACCCGCCACCGAGGGCAGCGGTCTCGGCGCCGTCCGCGCCCGCGCCGCCGCGCTGCTGATGCTGGCGCTGCCCGGCGCCGCGTACATCTACCAGGGCGAGGAGCTGGGGCTGCCCGAGGTCGTCGACCTGCCCGACGACGTCCTCACCGACCCGATCTTCCACCGCACCGGCAGCCGCGCCCGCATCCGCGACGGCTGCCGGGTGCCGCTGCCCTGGTCCGGCCAGGCCTCCCCGTTCGGCTTCACCTCCGGCGCCGAGGGGGCCAAGCCCTGGCTGCCGCAGCCGGAGTACTTCGCCGAGTACGCCACCGACCGCGCCCTCGCCGACACCCGCTCCTTCTGGCACCTGTACCGCGATGGCCTCCAACTGCGCCAGTCATTGCCCCAGTTGGGCGAGGGAACGCTGCGCTGGCTGGACAGCCCGCCCGGTGTCCTCGCCTTCGCCCGCGGCGACGGCCTGGTCTGCGCCGTCAACTTCACCACGGCCCCCACTCCCGCGCCGGTCTCCGGCACCCCCCTGCTCTCCAGCGGCCCCTGCCCGCCCGGCGTCCTGCCCGGCTCCACGGCCGCCTGGTGGCTGAACGACCTCTGAACCCCCGCCCAACCACCTCCACGAAAGGCCCGTCAGCGATGATGAGACGACGTACCACCCTGCTCACCGGCTGCACCGCCCTCGCCCTCGCGCTCGGCGCCACCGCCTGCGGCGGCGGACCGGTCTCGGCCGGCGGCGGCGACAAGTCGCTCAGCGGCCAGACCGTCACCGTGGCCGGTGTCTGGTCCGGCAGCGAGCAGAAGAACTTCCAGAAGGTGCTGGACGCGTTCACCGCGAAGACCGGCGCCAAGACCCAGTTCGTGTCGACCGGCGACAACGTCTCCACCGTCGTCGGCAGCAAGATCGAGGGCGGCAACGCCCCCGACGTCGTGATGGTCCCGCAGGTCGGCGTCCTCGACCAGTTCGCGAAGAAGGGCTGGCTCAAGCCGCTCTCGCCGACCGCCGAGCAGACGATCACCGCCGGCTACGCGCCCGTGTGGAAGAAGTACGGCAGCGTCGACGGCACCCTGTACGGCCTCTACTTCAAGGCCGCCCACAAGTCGACCGTCTGGTACAGCCCCGCCGCGCTCGCCCAGGCCGGGGTCAAGCCGCCTAAGACGTACGACGAGATGCTGAAGGACGGGCACACCGTCTCCGACTCCGGGCTCGCCGCCTTCGCCGTCGGCGGTGAGGACGGCTGGACCCTCACCGACTGGTTCGAGAACATCTACCTCTCCCAGGCCGGACCCCAGAAGTACGACGCCCTCGCCGCCCACAAGCTCAAGTGGACCGACCCCTCCGTCGTCAAGGCGCTCACCACCCTCGGCAAGCTGTTCAAGGACAAGCAACTCCTCGCGGGCGGCCAGAAGGAGGCCCTGAACACCGACTTCCCCGGCTCGGTGGAGAAGGTGTTCGGGCCCAAGCCCGAGGCCGGCATGGTCTACGAGGGCGACTTCGTGGCCGGCGTCGCCCACGACCAGTTCGGCAGGACCATCGGCAAGGACGCGAACTTCTTCCCCTTCCCGGCGGTCGACGGCGGCACGGCACCGGTGGTCAGCGGCGGCGACGCGGCGGTCGTCCTCAAGGACGGCAAGAACGCCACGGCCGGCATGAAGCTCCTGGAGTACCTGGCCACCCCCGAGGCGGCGGCCGTGTGGGCGAAGGCCGGCGGCTTCCTGTCCCCGAACAAGAAGCTGGACCTCGCCTCGTACGGCGACGACGTCACCCGCGCCACCGCCAAGTCCCTCATCGACGCGGGCGACTCGGTCCGCTTCGACATGTCCGACCAGGCCCCCGCCGCGTTCGGCGGCACCAAGGGCGCGGGCGAGTGGAAGCTGCTCCAGGACTTCCTGCGCGACCCCTCGGACCCGAAGGGGACCGCGGCCCAGCTCGAAGCCGCGGCCGCCAAGGCCTACCAGAACTGAGCCGCAGCACCATGACCGCCACCACTCTTGTGAAACAGCAGGCGGGCCCGCGGGCCGCCGGCACGGCGCGCGGGCGCCGCGGCCGGCGGCGCGCCCGGCTGATCGCCCTGCTCTTCGTCTTCCCGGCGCTGCTCCTGCTCGGCGCGCTCGTCGTCTACCCCGTGCTGTTCTCCGTCGGCCGCAGCTTCTTCGACGCCTCCGGCAGCCGGTTCGTCGGCGCCGGCAACTACACGGAGATGTTCCGCGACCCGGCCACCCTGAAGGCCATCCGCAACACCGCCATCTGGGTGGTCGTGGCCCCGGCGCTGCTGACCGGTCTCGGCCTGATCCTGGCCGTGCTCGTGGAGAAGGTCCGCTGGGCCACGGCCTTCAAGCTGCTGCTCTTCATGCCGATGGCCGTGTCCTTCCTCGCCGCCGGCATCATCTTTCGCCTCGCCTACGACGAGGACCCGAACAAGGGCGTGCTGAACGCGGCCGTCGTCTCCGTCCACGACGCCTTCCAGGGCACGTCGGCGTACCCGACGGCCCGGGGGCGCGCGGGCCTGCTGACCGAGGACCGGGACGGCTCCTGGCGCACGACGGCCCGGGCGGGCCAGTCGGTGACCCTCCCCATGGTCGGCGTCCTGCCGGGGGACCTGCCGAAGAACGCCTCGCCCGCCTACCCGGCCGCCGCGCGCAGGGCCGCCCCCGGCGAACTGCGCGGAGTCGTCTACCTGGACTTCACTCCCGGCGGGGGCGGCAGACAGGGCAAGGTCGACCCGACGGAGAGCGGCCTGCCCGGCATGACGGTCCAGGCGGTGCGCGACGGGAGGACGGCCGGGAGCACGACCACCGCGGCCGACGGCTCCTTCCGCTTCTCGGGGCTGTCCGCCGGTTCGTACACGGTGAAGCTGCCGCAGTCCAACTTCGCCCAGCCCTACCAGGGCGTCTCCTGGCTCGGCCCGGCCCTCGTCACGCCGGCGATCATCGGCGCGTACCTGTGGATCTGGACGGGCTTCGCGATGGTGCTCATCGGCGCGGGGCTCTCCACCCTGCCCCGGGACGCGCTGGAGGCGGCCCGGATGGACGGCGCGAACGAGTGGCAGATCTTCCGCCGCATCACCGTCCCGCTGCTGGCCCCCGTGCTGACGGTCGTCTTCGTGACCCTCGTGATCAACGTGATGAAGGTCTTCGACCTCGTCTACATCATCGCGCCCGGGCCGGTGCAGGAGGACGCCACCGTCCTCGCGACCCAGATGTGGCTGGTGTCCTTCGGCGGCGGCAACAACCAGGGCCTCGGCAGCGCCCTCGGCGTCCTGCTCCTGCTTCTGGTGATCCCCGCGATGGTCTTCAACGTCCGCCGCTTCCGCAGCAGTCAACGATGAGGAGTCAGCGATGAACGTGATCAGACGCGGCCTGGGCAACGGTCTCGTCCAGGCGTTCCTGGTGGTGATCGGCCTGGTCTGGCTGACCCCGCTCGCGGGCCTCTTCGTGTCCTCCCTGCGGTCGGCGCAGGACACCGCGAAGGGCGGCTGGTGGACGGCCCTGACCAGCCCCGGGCAGCTGTCCTTCGACAACTACTCGGCGCTGCTGAAGAACTCCGGCATGACGCAGGCCTTCTGGAACACGGTCCTGATCTCGGTGCCGGCGACCACACTCGTGGTCGTCATCGCCGCCCTCGCCGGATACGCCTTCGCCTGGCTGGACTTCCCGCTCAGGGAGCCGCTCTTCCTGCTGGTGGTGGCCCTGTTGGTGGTGCCGGTGCAGATCGGCCTGCTGCCGGTGGCCAAACTCTTCGGCGCGCTGGGCCTGTTCGGCACGATCCCCGGGGTCGTCCTCTTCCACGTGGCGTACGGGCTGCCGTTCGCGGTGTTCCTGCTGCGCAACTACTTCGCGGAGATGCCGAAGGAGATGCTGGAGGCGGCCCGGATGGACGGCGGCAGCGAGTGGCGCATCTTCACCCGGCTGGTCCTGCCGGTCGGCCGCCCGGCGATCGCCTCGCTCGCCATCTTCCAGTTCCTGTGGGTCTGGAACGACATGCTGGTCGCGCTGCTCTTCGCCGACAGCTCCTCCCAGCCGCTGACCGTGGAACTCCAGTCCCAGATCCGGCAGTTCGGCAGCAACATCGACGTCCTGGCCCCGGGCGCGTTCCTCTCCCTGATCGTGCCGGTGGTGGTGTTCTTCGCGTTCCAGCGGCACTTCGTCCAGGGCGTGATGGCAGGATCCGTGAAATGAGGGGCGGCGGGGACCGAAGCCCCCGCCGCCCCTACGCACAAACGGTCTTCACGGTGACGACGGCGGATACAGCGACCGGGGGAGCTGCGAGGCCGCCGCGGCGTCCAGCAGCCACAGGGTGCGCTGCCGGCCGTACGCGCCCGCCGCCGGGGCCTGGATCTCGCCCGCGCCCGACAGGGCGATGGCCGCGGCCTCCGCCTTGTCCTCGCCGGCCGCGAGCAGCCACACCTCGCGGGCCGCGCGGATCGCGGGCAGGGTCAGGCTGATCCGGGTCGGCGGCGGCTTGGGCGCGCCGTGCACGCCGACCACCGTGCGCTCGGTCTCCCGTACGGCCGGCAGCTCCGGGAAGAGCGAGGCCACATGGGTGTCCGGGCCGACGCCCAGCATGAGCACGTCGAAGGTGGGCACCGAGCCGTGGTTCTCCGGCCCGGACGCCTTCGCCAGCTCCGCCGCGTACGCCTCCGCGGCCGCCTCGACGTCCGCGCCGAACGGGCCGTCGGAGGCGGGCATGGCGTGCACGCGTTCCGGGGCCAGCGGCACGGAGTCCAGCAGGGCCGCGCGGGCCTGCGTGATGTTGCGCTCGGGGTCGCCCTCGGGGAGGTAGCGCTCGTCGCCCCACCACAGGTCGAGCCGGCCCCAGTCGATGGCGTCCCGGGCCGGTGCCGCCGCCAGCGCGGCCAGCAGGCCGTTGCCGTTGCGGCCGCCGGTGAGGACCACGGACGCGGTGCCCCGGGAGGCTTGCGCGTCCACGATCTTCGTGATCAGGCGGGCCGCGGCGGCCTGCGCCATCAGTTCCTTGTCACGGTGGACGACCAGCTGCGGAGTGCTCACTTCGCCGCCGCCTTCCTCGCGGGAGTCTTCTTCGCGGTCCTGGCCGCCGCCTTCTTCGCGGGCGCCTTGGCCGCTTCCGCCACCGGCTCCGGCTCGGCCGCCGCGGGCTCTGGGGCCGGGTTCAGCCGCTCCACGCCGTAGCGCAGCGCCGACGCGTAGGTGTCGTCCGGGTCGAGCCGGCGCAGCTCCTCCGCGATCAGCTCGGCGGTCTCCCGCCGCTTCAGCGCCACCGCGCGGGCCGGCTGGCCCTCGATGGACAGCGTGGCCAGCGAGCCGTCCGCACGGTCCAGGACGATCGGGCCGCAGGTGGTCTCCATGCGCACGGCCGTCAGCCCCGGGCCGGACGACCGGGAGCGCTTGACGGGGACGTCCAGCCGGTCCGCCAGCCACATCGCCAGCAGCTCACAGCTCGGGTTGAACTCCTCGCCCTCCACCTCGATCGCCCGCACCTCGCAGGTGACCTGGTCCAGGGCGGCCGCGAGCATCGAGCGCCACGGCGTGATCCGGGTCCAGGACAGGTCGGTGTCGCCGGGCGTGTAGGCGTCGGCGCGGGCGGACAGCTCCCGCACCGGCTGCTCGGCGGCATAGGTGTCGGTCACCCGGCGCTGGGCGAGCGCGCCCAGCGGGTCCCCCGCCGGGTCCAGCGGAGCGTTCACCGGCCACCACACCACGACCGGGGCGTCCGGCAGCAGCAGCGGCAGCACGACCGAGTCGGCGTGGTCCACGACCTCGCCGTACAGCCGCAGTACGACCGTCTCGCCGGTGCCCGCGTCCGCGCCCACCCGCACCTCGGCGTCCAGCCGGGACGTCGTACGGTCACGGGGGGAGCGGGAGACCCGCCTGATGACCACGAGCGTGCGCGAGGGGTGCTCGCGCGACGCGTCGCCCGCGGCCTTGAGCGCGTCGTAGGCGTTCTCCTCGTCGGTGACGATGACGAGGGTCAGGACCATGCCGACGGCAGGGGTGCCGATGGCGCGGCGGCCCTGGACGAGCGCCTTGTTGATGTCGCCGGCGGTGGTGTCGGTCAGGTCTATCTTCATGGCCGGCGCCAGCTCCGTCCGTCTCGTGCGAGCATCTCGTCCGCCTCGGCGGGGCCCCAGGTGCCCGACGGGTACTGCGCGGGCCTGCCGTGCTTGTCCCAGTACACCTCGATCGGGTCGAGGATCTTCCAGGACAGCTCGACCTCCTCCGTGCGCGGGAAGAGGTTGGCGTCGCCCAGCAGCACGTCCAGGATCAGGCGCTCGTACGCCTCCGGGCTGGACTCCGTGAAGGACTCGCCGTAGGCGAAGTCCATGGAGACGTCCCGGATCTCCATCGAGGTGCCCGGCACCTTGGAGCCGAAGCGGACCGTGATGCCCTCGTCCGGCTGGACGCGGATGACGATCGCGTTCTGGCCCAGCTCCTCGGTCGCCGTGTGGTCGAAGGGGGAGTGCGGGGCCCGCTGGAAGACGACCGCGATCTCCGTCACACGGCGGCCGAGGCGCTTGCCGGTGCGCAGGTAGAAGGGGACGCCCGCCCAGCGGCGGTTGTCGATCTCCAGCTTGATCGCGGCGAAGGTGTCGGTCTTCGACTTCGGGTCGATGCCCTCCTCTTCGAGGTAGCCGATGACCTTCTCGCCGCCCTGCCAGCCGCCCGCGTACTGCCCGCGCACGGTGCTGCGGCCCAGGTCCTTCGGCAGCCGTACGGCGCCGAGCACCTTCTCCTTCTCGGCGGCCAGCGCGTCCGCGCCGAAGGAGGCGGGCTCCTCCATGGCCGTGAGGGCCATCAGCTGGAGCAGGTGGTTCTGGATGACGTCACGGGCGGCGCCGATGCCGTCGTAGTAGCCGGCCCGGCCGCCGATGCCGATGTCCTCGGCCATGGTGATCTGCACATGGTCCACGAAGGACCGGTTCCAGATCGGCTCGAACATCGTGTTGGCGAAGCGCAGGGCCAGGATGTTCTGGACGGTCTCCTTGCCGAGGTAGTGGTCGATCCGGAACACCTGGTCCGGCTCGAACACCTCGTGCACGACCTTGTTCAGTTCCTCGGCCGACTTCAGGTCGTGGCCGAACGGCTTCTCGATGACCGCGCGCCGCCAGGAACCGCCGGTCTGGTCTGCCAGCCCGTGCTTCTTCAGCTGCTGGATGACCACCGGGAAGGAGCGTGGCGGCACCGACAGGTAGAAGGCGAAGTTGCCGCCCGTGCCCTGGGCCTTGTCCAGTTCCTCGATGGTGGCGCGCAGCCGCTCGAAGGCGTCGTCGTCGTCGAAGGTGCCCTGGACGAAGCGCATCCCCTGGATGAGCTGCTGCCAGACCTCCTCACGGAACGGCGTACGGGCGTGCGCCTTGACGGCGTCGTGGACCTCGGCGGCGAAGTCCTCGTTCTCCCACTCGCGGCGGGCGAAGCCCACCAGCGAGAAGCCCGGCGGCAGCAGACCCCGGTTGGCGAGGTCGTACACCGCGGGCATCAGCTTCTTGCGCGACAGGTCGCCCGTGACGCCGAAGATCACCAGGCCCGACGGCCCCGCGATGCGCGGGAGCCGTCGGTCGGCGGGGTCACGAAGCGGGTTCGCTCCGGATCCGACGAGGGGTGACAAATCAGCCCTCCGAGGGGGCGAGGCGCTTGAGTTCCGCCTCGGTCGACTTCAGCAGGTCGTTCCAGGACGCCTCGAACTTCTCGACGCCCTCGTCCTCCAGCACCTGGACCACGTCGTCGTACGAGATCCCGAGCTTCTCGACCGCGTCGATGTCGGCGCGGGCCTGCTCGTAGGTGCCGGTGATCGTGTCGCCGGTGATCTCGCCGTGGTCCTCGGTGGCCTCCAGCGTGGCCTCCGGCATGGTGTTGACCGTGTTCGGCGCGACCAGGTCGGTGACGTACATCGTGTCCTGGTACGCCGGGTCCTTCACACCGGTCGACGCCCACAGCGGACGCTGCTTGCGGGCGCCCGCGTTCTCCAGCGCCTGCCAGCGGTCGGAGGAGAAGACTTCCTCGTACGCCTGGTAGGCGAGGCGCGCGTTGGCGACGGCGGCCTTGCCGCGCAGCGCCTTGGCCTCGTCGGTGCCGAGGGCGTCCAGGCGCTTGTCGATCTCGGTGTCCACGCGGGACACGAAGAACGACGCCACGGAACGGATGAGCGACAGGTCGAGGCCGCGCTCCTTCGCCTTCTCCAGGCCGGAGAGGTAGGCGTCCATGACCGCGCGGTAGCGCTCCAGCGAGAAGATCAGCGTGACGTTGACGCTGATGCCGAGGCCGATGACCTCGGTGATCGCCGGCAGACCCGCCTTGGTGGCCGGGATCTTGATGAGGGTGTTGGGGCGGTCCACCAGCCAGGCCAGCTGCTTGGCCTCGGCGACGGTCGCCTTGGTGTTGTGGGCGAGGCGCGGGTCGACCTCGATGGAGACCCGGCCGTCCTGGCCGTCCGTGGCGTCGAAGACCGGGCGCAGGATGTCGGCGGCGTCGCGGACGTCCGCCGTCGTGATCATGCGGATGGCCTCTTCGACGGTGACCTTGCGGGCGGCGAGGTCGGCGACCTGCTGCTGGTAGCCGTCGCCGCCGCTGATCGCCTTCTGGAAGATCGTCGGGTTGGTGGTGACGCCCACGACGTGCTGCTGGTCGATCAGCTCGGCGAGGTTGCCGGACGTGATCCGCTTGCGCGACAGGTCGTCCAGCCAGATCGCGACGCCTTCCTCGGAGAGGCGCTTGAGTGCGTCTGTCATGGAATTACATCTCCTACGTGTCGTATATGAGCGTCAGCGCTGGGCGGCGGCGAGGGATTCCCGGGCCTTGGCGGCCACGTTCTCGGCAGTGAAGCCGAACTCGCGGAAGAGCACCTTGCCGTCGGCGGAAGCACCGAAGTGCTCCAGGGAAACGATGCGGCCCGCGTCCCCGACGTACTTGTGCCACGTGAGACCGATACCCGCCTCGACCGACACACGTGCCTTGACGGACGGCGGCAGCACGGAGTCCCGGTACCCCTGGTCCTGCTCCTCGAACCACTCCACGGACGGCATCGACACGACGCGCGTCGGGATGCCCTCGGCCTGGAGCTGCTCACGCGCCTCGACGGCCACGTGCACCTCGGAACCGGTGGCGATCAGGATGACCTGTGCGTCGCCGCCCTCGGCGTCGAACAGCACGTAACCGCCGCGCGCGGCATCCTCGTTGGGCTCGTACGTCGGCACGCCCTGGCGGGTGAGGGCGAAGCCGTGCGGCTGGCCCTTGCCGAACTCCTTGGTGTAGCGCTTGAGGACCTCGCGCCAGGCGATGGCGGTCTCGTTGGCGTCGGCCGGGCGGACGACGTTCAGGCCAGGGATCGCGCGCAGCGAGGCCAGGTGCTCGACCGGCTGGTGGGTCGGGCCGTCCTCGCCGAGACCGATGGAGTCGTGCGTCCACACGTACGTCACCGGCAGATGCATCAGGGCCGACAGGCGCACCGCGTTGCGCATGTAGTCGGAGAAGACGAGGAACGTGCCGCCGTAGACACGGGTGTTGCCGTGCAGCGTGATGCCGTTCATCTCGGCGCCCATGGAGTGCTCACGGATGCCGAAGTGGATGGTGCGGCCGTAGGGGTTGGCCTCCGGCAGCGGGTTGCCCTCCGGCAGGAACGAGCTGTCCTTGTCGATGGTCGTGTTGTTCGACCCGGCGAGGTCGGCCGAGCCGCCCCACAGCTCCGGGATGACCGCGCCGAGCGCCTGCAGCACCTTGCCGGAGGCGGCACGCGTCGCGACGCCCTTGCCCGGCTCGAAGACGGGGAGCTTCTCCTCCCAGCCGGCGGGCAGCTCGCCCTTGCTGATCCGGTCGAACTCGGCGGCCCGCTCGGCGTTCTCGTCGCGCCACACCTGGAGCGACTTCTCCCACTCGGCCTTGGCCTGCGCACCGCGCTCCAGGGCCTTGCGGGTGTGGGCGATGACCTCGGGCGCGACCTCGAAGGACTGCTCCGGGTCGAAGCCGAGGACGCGCTTGGTGGCCGCGACCTCCTCCTCGCCCAGCGCCGAGCCGTGCGCGGCCTCGGTGTTCTGCGCGTTCGGGGCCGGCCAGGCGATGATCGAGCGCATCGCGATGAACGACGGCCGGTCGGTGACCGCCTTGGCCGCCTGGATCGCGGCGAAGATCGCCGCCGGGTCCAGGTCGCCGTTGTCCTGGGCCTCCACCCGCTGCACGTGCCAGCCGTAGGCCTCGTACCGCTTGACGGTGTCCTCGGAGACGGCCGTCTCGGTGTCGCCCTCGATCGAGATGTGGTTGTCGTCCCACAGCAGGATCAGGTTGCCGAGCTTCTGGTGGCCGGCCAGCGAGGACGCCTCGGCGGAGATGCCCTCCTGCAGGCAGCCGTCACCGGCGATGCAGTACACGAAGTGGTCGAAGGGGGACTCGCCCTGCGGCGCGTCCGGGTCGAACAGACCACGCTCGTAGCGGGCGGCCATCGCCATGCCCACCGCGTTGGCGACACCCTGGCCCAGCGGGCCGGTGGTGGTCTCCACACCCTTGGTGTGCCCGTACTCGGGGTGGCCGGGGGTCTTCGAGCCCCACGTCCTGAAGGCCTTCAGATCGTCCAGCTCCAGGCCGAAGCCGGCCAGGTAGAGCTGGGTGTAGAGGGTCAGGGACGAGTGGCCGGCGGACAGCACGAAGCGGTCGCGTCCTGCCCACTCGGGGTCGGCCGGGTCGTGCCGCATCACCTTCTGGAAGAGGGTGTACGCGGCCGGAGCCAGGCTCATCGCCGTACCGGGATGGCCGTTGCCGACCTTCTGTACGGCGTCTGCGGCCAGGACACGGGCGGTGTCGACGGCCCGCTGGTCCAGCTCGGTCCACTCGAGGTCTGTGGTGGTCGGCTTGGTGCTCACCCTGAGTCAGGGCTCCTCTCCACATGTCGGTCGCCGGTCTTCGGGGCGTGCGCCCACCCGGCCGCCGGCGTGCTTCTGCCCGCCGGCCGCTGACGAGCCTACCCCCGTGAGGACGTGCGTTTTTTCGCCTCATTCCAGACTGCCGGGACTCCGCGCGATCCGCCTCCCGACTGGCCGACACGGCATTTGGCACATGAATACGGAGCCGGTCATCTGAGCGCTCAATCGAGGGGTGCGTCACCTCTTATGGGGGCCTGTCCGGGGTCCGCTCACGAGGGGCCGCCAACACGACCCCACCCCCGCGAAGGCCGGGGTATGGGCAACGTCTAAAGTGGCGTGGTACGCGCGAGCCTTTACCGGTACTTCACACGGGAGAGGCTTGCTGGGATGTCTCTGTCAGGGGTGTGCGTGACGGCCGTCGAATCCCGTCCAGCGGGCTCGCTCGGTGCTGCGAGCCAGGGCCCGGTTCACCGGCCGTTCGGGGCCCGTGTCAAGGCGTTCGTGGCTCTGACGAAGCCGCGGATCATCGAGCTGCTGCTAATCACCACCGTTCCGGTGATGTTCCTGGCCCAGCGGGGCGTGCCGGACCTCAAACTGGTCCTGCTCACCTGCATCGGCGGGTACCTGTCCGCGGGCGGCGCCAACGCGCTGAACATGTACATCGACCGGGACATCGACGCCCTGATGGACCGCACCTCGCAGCGGCCCCTCGTCACCGGCATGGTCAGCCCGCCCGAGTGCCTGGCCTTCGGCATCACCCTCGCGGTCGTCTCGACGCTGCTGTTCGGGCTCACCGTCAACTGGCTGAGCGCCTGGCTCTCCCTCGGGGCGCTCCTCTTCTACGTCGTCGTCTACACGATGCTCCTCAAGCGGCGCACGTCGCAGAACATCGTGTGGGGCGGCATCGCCGGCTGCCTGCCGGTGCTGATCGGCTGGTCCTCCGTCACGGACTCGATGTCCTGGGCGCCGGTCATCCTCTTCCTCGTCATGTTCTTCTGGACACCGCCGCACTACTGGCCGCTGTCCATGAAGGTCAAGGAGGACTACGCGCGCGTGGGCGTGCCGATGCTCCCGGTGATCGCCTCCAACAAGGTCGTCGCCCGGCAGATCGTCATCTACAGCTGGGTGATGGTCGCGGTCTCCCTGCTCCTCACGCCGCTCGGCTACACCGGCTGGTTCTACACGGTGGTCGCCCTCGCGGCCGGCGGCTTCTGGCTCTGGGAGGCGCACGGCCTGCAGAACCGGGCGAAGGCCGAGGTGACGGGCGTGAAGCTCAAGGAGATGCGCCTCTTCCACTGGTCGATCACCTACGTGTCGATCCTCTTCGTCGCCGTCGCGGTGGACCCGTTCCTGCGCTGACGCCCCCGGAGTTCTTCCGACGGGAGGGTGCGTGGCCAAGGCCACGCACCTCCCGTCGCCGTTTGATCTACTCGTGGGTAGCATCCTGGCCATGGCAGACACGCAGCAGGTTGACGCGCGGGCCGAGCGCAAGGTGTCCCGGCTCGCCCACCAGATCAGCGCCTTCGCCAAGGCGCACGGCGGCGCCGAGGGCCAGGTGGCCTACATCGGCGAACGCGGCGCCCGGATCGTCCTCGTCGGCGAGGACGGCGGCTGGGGCGACCTGGTGGCCCCCACGTACGCCATCGCCGAGCAGGCGGTGCAGAAGGCCGGCATCACGGTCCACGAGTCCTTCGACGGCGAGTTCGCGGCGAAGGTGAAGACCGGGTCGTACGAGTGGAAGAGGATGGCCGGGATCCAGCTCGGGGGCTGAGCACCGCCGCCCGCCGAGCCGATCCGCGACCTCCGGCCCCGTTGCTCCGTTAGGACGTGTAAGGCAGCACACGTCCTCACGGGGAGTCCGGATGATCGAAACGCCGTCCCTGGTGGACCAGTACTGCCACGGAGTGCTCCGCACCGAGCTGGGCCTTGGCACCTTCGAGGCCCAACTCGCCCGCACCGAGGGCCCGCCGGCCCCCGGCACCACCCTCTTCGACACCCAGACGGGCTTCGCCGTACGGCGCTGGTGCCCGCCCCTGCTCGGCCTGGAACCCCACTGCCCGCCCGCGCGCTATCTGGCCCGGCGCCGGGAACTGGGCGTCCTGGAAGCGGACCGCAGGCTGCTGCGCGGCAGCGGCATCACGACGTACCTGGTCGACACCGGACTGCCCGGCGATCTCACCGGCCCCGCCGAGATGGCCTCCGCCGGGTTCGCCGAGGCCCACGAGATCATCCGGCTCGAGCTGCTCGCGGAACAGGTCGCCGACACCTCCGGCACCGTCGAGTCCTTCCTCTCCAACCTCGCCGAGTCGGTGCACGTCGCCGCCGCGAACGCCGTCGCCTTCACTTCCGTCGCGGGACTCCGGCACGGCCTCGCCCTCGCGCCGGAGCCGCCGGGGCCCGGTGAGGTGCGCGGCGCGGCGGGCCGCTGGCTGGCCGGGCGCCGGGTCGGCGGGGCGCTCACGGACCCCGTGCTGCTACGGCACCTGCTGTGGATCGCCGTCGCCTCCGGACTCCCGCTCCAGCTGCACGCGGGACTCGGCGAGCCGGGCTCCCGCATCGACCGTACGGACCCGGTGCTGCTCACCGACTTCGTGCGGGCCACGGCCGGACTCGGCACCGATCTGATCCTGCTGCACGGCTATCCGTACCACCGCCACGCCGCCCACCTGGCCGGGGTCTTCGCGCACGTCCACACCGACTCCGGCGCCGCACTCGTCCGCACCGGAGCCCGTGCCGCCACGGTCCTCGCCGAGATCCTGGAACTGGCCCCCTTCGGCAAGATCCTCTTCTCCACCGGCGCCCATGGCCTGCCCGAACTGCACGTCGTCGGCGCCCGGCTCTTCCGCGAGGCCCTCAGCCGTGTCCTGGGCACCTGGGTGGCCGAGGACGCCTGGTCCCTGGAGGACGCCCAGCGGGTGGCCCGGATGGTCGCGGCGGACAACGCGCGCCGGGTCTACGGGCTGGGGTGAGCAGGCCGGACGCCGCTCACCACGCACGGCGCCGAGGCGGCTCAGGCGCGCGTGCCCACCGTCACCTCGGCGGCCGGCCCCGGCAGGTCCACGACGGTCTCGGGGCGTTCGCGCAGGGACAGCAGGATGCGCAGGACGCCGGTCCACACCAGGCACGAACCCAGCATGTGCAGGCCGACGAGCATCTCGGGCAGGTGGGTGAAGTACTGGACGTAGCCGATGACGCCCTGAGCGAGCAGGATCACGAACAGGTCCCGCGTCCGCTCCAGCGGGCCCTTGGGGGCGTCGACCGCCTTGAGGACGAACCACAGGGCGAAGGTGAGCGTCACCACGATCCAGGCGAGCACGGCGTGCAGCTTGGCGACCGTCTCCCAGTCGATCGGGATGCGCTTGACGTCGCTGGAGTCGCCCGCGTGCGGGCCCGCACCGGTGACGACCGTGCCGGCCGCGATCAGCACCGCGGAGGCGGCGACGAGGAACCACACCAGCTGCTGCACCGCCTTGCCGACCAGCGGCCGGGGCGCGCCGTCGCCCTCGCGGGTGCGCTGCCACATCACCACGGCGACCGTGATCAGCGCCGTGGCCAGCAGGAAGTGGGCCGCGACCGTGTACGGGTTCAGGCCGACGAGCACCACGATGCCACCCAGCACCGCGTTGCCCATCACCAGCCAGAACTGCGCCCAGCCCAGCCGGGTCAGGCTGCGCCGGTACGGCTTCTCGGAGCGTACGGCGATGATCGCCCAGCCGACCGCGGCGCACAGCACGTACGTCAGCATGCGATTGCCGAACTCGATGGCGCTGTGATAGCTCAGCGCGGTCGTCGGCGTCAGCGATCCGTCGGTGCACTCGGGCCAGGTCGGGCAGCCGAGGCCCGAGCCGGTCAGGCGCACGGCACCGCCGGTGACCACGATGACCACCGACATGACGAGCGCGGCGAGGGCCGCCCGCTGCACGGTCCGGGGCTCCGGAGTCCAGCGTTCGGCGATGAAGGCGAGCGGGTTGCGCAGGGCGGCTACGGCGTCGGCGCGGGTCAGCTTTGGCACGCGCACCATGGTAGGCCGCCGCTTGTGCACACTTTCACGAGGGTCCGCCATCCCCTCACTCCCAGCGGAAGAACCGTCCGGCCGCGGCCAGTGCGACGACCGCCCACGCGGCCAGGATCCCCAGGTCGCCCCACGGCATCCCGGCCCCGTGCTGGAGCACGTCCCGCAGCCCGCCCGACAGCGCCGAGATCGGCAGCAGCCCGAGGACGTGCTGCCCGGCCGGGCCGAACTTGTCCAGCGGGACGATGACCCCGCCGCCGACGAGCAGCAGCAGGAAGACCAGGTTGGCCGCGGCCAGCGTCGCCTCCGCCTTCAGGGTGCCCGCCATCAGCAGCCCGAGCCCGGAGAACGCGGCCGTGCCGAGGATCAGCAGGAGCAGGACGGCGAGCACGCTCGTGAACGTCCCGGCGCCGTGCGGGTGCCAGCCCAGCGCGAACGCGATCACCGTCAGCAGGATGACCTGGAGGACCTCCGTGACCAGCACGGACGCCGTCTTCGCGGTCATCAGGCCCCAGCGGGGCAGCGGCGAGGAGGCGAGCCGCTTGAGCACGCCGTAGCGGCGTTCGAAGCCGGTCGCGATGGCCTGCCCGGTGAACGCCGTCGACATCACGGCGAGGGCCAGGATGCCGGGAGTGAGGAAGTCGACCGCCTTGCCCTTGCCGGTGTCGACGATGTCGACGGAGCTGAAGAGCACCAGCAGCAGGGTCGGGATGACCACCGTGAGCAGCAGCTGCTCGCCGTTGCGCAGCAGCATCCTGGTCTCGAGCGCCGCCTGCGCCCCGATCATGCGGGGCAGCGGCGCCGCACCCGGCTTGGGGGTGTACGTACCCGTGGCGGTGGTCATGAGCGCAGCTCCTTGCCGGTCAGCTCGAGAAAGACGTCCTCCAGCGTGTGCCGCTCGACCGAGATCCGGTCGGGCATCACGCCGTGCTGGGCGCACCACGAGGTGACCGTGGCCAGCAGCTGCGGGTCGACCTTGCCGACGACCCGGTAGGCGCCCGGGGTCAGCTCGGCGGCCGTGCAGCCGTCCGGGAGCGCCTTGAGCAGGGAGCCGACGTCGAGGCCGGGGCGGCCGGTGAAGCGCAGGGTGTTCTCGGCGCCGCCCTTGCACAGCTCCTCCGGGGAGCCCTGGGCGATGACCTTGCCGCCGTCGATGATCGCCACGTCGTCGGCGAGCTGTTCGGCCTCTTCCATGTAGTGGGTGGTGAGGATCACCGAGACGCCGTCAGCGCGCAGGTCCTTCACCAGGTCCCAGGTGGCCCGGCGGGCCTGTGGGTCGAGGCCGGCCGTCGGCTCGTCCAGGAACACCAGCTCCGGGCGGCCGACGACGGCCATGGCGAGCGCGAGCCGCTGCTGCTGGCCGCCGGAGAGCCGGCGGTAGCTCGTCCGCCCGCAGCTGCCGAGCCCCAGGCGCTCGATCAGCGCGTCCACGTCCAGCGGATGCGCGTGCAGCCTGGCCACGTGCCACAGCATCTCGTCGGCCCGGGCACCGGAATACACGCCCCCGGACTGGAGCATCACACCGATACGGGGGCGCAGCTCGGCGGACTGCCGCACCGGGTCGAGGCCCAGGACGCGCACCGTGCCGGAATCCGGCTTCCGGTACCCCTCGCAGGTCTCGACCGTGGTCGTCTTCCCCGCACCGTTGGGACCCAGGACGGCGGTCACGCCCGCCCCGGCCACCAGGTCGAGGCCCTCCACCGCGGTCTTCGTGCCGTACCGCTTCACCAGGGCCTGGACCTGGACCACAGGGTCACTTCGCATGGATCCAGAGTCTAGGGAGAGCGCGGGGCGCTCCGGAGCCGGGGTGCTAGATCTCCTCCGCACGGGGACGGTGCAGCGGCAGCCAGCGTTCGGCGTAGGCCACCGCGTCCGCCACCGGGAACAGCCGTGCCTGCGCCGCGCCCACCCTGCCCCGTACGACGTCCCGGTCCCGTTCGAAGTCGTGGCCCAGCTCGTCGAACCGGTCGGAGGTGATCGAGATCTCGGTCACGGATTCCCAGCCGCCGCCCGGAGCGGGCCGCCCGACCTGCACGAGGGGCGAAGGTATCCGGTACTCGGCCAGGTGGAAGCTGGTGCAGGCGCCGTAGCCCGCGCCCAGCAGCAGGACCCGGGCGCCGAGCCTCTCCAGCCGGGCCAGCGGGCTTCGCTCGCCGAGCCGGCAGTCGGGCGCGTGGCCGTCGGTGATCTCGCGCGCGTGCGGGCCGACGGCGGCGAAGGAGGTCTGCGGGTGGGCGCTGCGCAGCGCGCCGGGCCAGGTCCGCACGGTCTCCGGGATCACGCCGACCCCGCGGGTGGGGGTGATCAGCGGGTCGTAGCCGGGCATGGTGGCCCGGATCCGGTCCCACCACTCCTCGGGCACGGGCGGGTTCGTCCACGCGGCCGGGTCGGACAGGTCGCCGGACTGGGCCGGGACGACCAGGGTGCCCTCCGGGCCGAGGGCGTCGAGGAGACCCTGGACGACGGCGACCGCGCCTCCGTTGACCCATCCGAGCGAGCTGAGCGAGGAGTGCGCGAGGAGGATCTCACCGGTCCTCACCCCCAGCAGCCGCAGCTGTGTGGCGATGGTGTCCCGGGTGACAAGTGGGCCGGTCGGAGGGGGTGCGGGCATGATTCGGGAGTCTTCCGGACGGGTCCGCGCGGTGCCACCGAATTGGCCGTGCGGCCTTTCCCGGATGATCGATCAAAGATCATTTCCGCAGGTCACGTTAGGTATGCCTAAGTGATGCAGGGCACCGTCCGATGATCCGGAGGGCGCTTGTCAGGCTCCGCCGAATTACGCAACAATGGCGTTGTGAAAAACGTCGGCGAGGCTCCGGAGGCCCCCCTGGGGGCCCCGCAGGAGGAACTCGCGACCGGTGAGCGCTCCACGCGCAACCGCGTCGCGCGGTCCATCCTGGACCACGGCCCGTCGACCGTCGCCGAGCTGGCCGGCCGGCTGGGGCTGACCCAGGCCGCCGTCCGGCGCCACCTGGACGCCCTGGTGGCCGACGACGTCGTGGAGGCGCGCGAACAGCGGGTGTACGGCACGCGCACGCGCGGCCGCCCCGCGAAGGTCTTCGCGCTCACCGACTGCGGCCGGGACGCCTTCGACCAGTCGTACGACAAGCTCGCCGCCGACGCCCTGCGCTGGATCGCCGAACAGGGCGGCGGCCCCGAGGCGGTCGCCGCCTTCGCCCGCGCCCGGATCACCGCGCAGGCAGGCGCCTACCGCAAGGCGATCGAGGCCGTCACGCCGGACAAGCGTGCCGAAGCCCTGGCCAAGGCCTTGAGCGTGGACGGGTACGCTGCTACGGCGCGCAGCGCACCGGTCGGCGAGCAGCTGTGCCAGCACCACTGCCCGGTCGCCCATGTCGCGGAGCAGTTCCCGCAGCTCTGTGAGGCGGAGACGGAGATCTTCGCCGAGCTGCTCGGAACACACGTCCAGCGACTGGCGACCATCGCGCACGGCGACGGCGTCTGCACGACGTTCATCCCCAAGATTTCCACTGACGCACCTGCAAGCACGGCCGGGAGGAACCCCGCATGACTCTCCCCACGGAGACTGCCCACCCTGAGCTCGAGGGCCTGGGCAAGTACGAATACGGCTGGGCCGACTCCGACGTGGCCGGTGCGTCCGCGCGCCGTGGCCTGAACGACGAGGTCGTCCGGGACATCTCGGACAAGAAGTCCGAGCCGGAGTGGATGACCAAGCTCCGCCTCAAGGGCCTGAAGCTGTTCGAGAAGAAGCCCATGCCGAACTGGGGCTCGGACCTGTCGGGCATCGACTTCGACAACATCAAGTACTTCGTGCGCTCCACGGAGAAGCAGGCGGAGTCCTGGGAGGACCTGCCCGAGGACATCAAGAACACCTACGACAAGCTGGGCATCCCGGAGGCCGAGAAGCAGCGCCTCGTCGCCGGTGTCGCCGCCCAGTACGAGTCGGAGGTCGTCTACCACCAGATCCGCGAGGACCTGGAGGAGCAGGGCGTCATCTTCCTCGACACCGACACCGCGCTCAAGGAGCACCCGGAACTCTTCAAGGAGTACTTCGGGACCGTCATCCCCGCCGGTGACAACAAGTTCGCAGCCCTGAACACCGCCGTGTGGTCGGGCGGCTCCTTCATCTACGTCCCGAAGGGCGTCCACGTCGAGATCCCGCTCCAGGCCTACTTCCGTATCAACACGGAGAACATGGGCCAGTTCGAGCGGACCCTGATCATCGTCGACGAGGGTGCCTACGTGCACTACGTCGAGGGCTGTACGGCCCCGATCTACAAGTCGGACTCGCTGCACTCCGCGGTCGTCGAGATCATCGTCAAGAAGAACGCCCGCTGCCGCTACACGACCATCCAGAACTGGTCGAACAACGTCTACAACCTGGTCACCAAGCGCGCCGTGGCCTACGAGGGCGCGACCATGGAGTGGATCGACGGCAACATCGGCTCCAAGGTGACGATGAAGTACCCGGCCGTCTACCTGATGGGCGAGCACGCCAAGGGCGAGACCCTGTCCATCGCCTTCGCGGGCGAGGGCCAGCACCAGGACGCCGGCTCCAAGATGGTCCACATGGCGCCGAACACGTCCTCCAACATCGTCTCCAAGTCCGTGGCGCGCGGTGGCGGTCGTACGTCCTACCGCGGTCTGGTCGAGATCGGTGAGGGCGCCGCCGGATCCAAGTCGAACGTGCTGTGCGACGCGCTGCTCGTCGACACCATCTCCCGCTCCGACACGTACCCGTACGTGGACGTCCGCGAGGACGACGTGTCCATGGGCCACGAGGCGACCGTCTCCAAGGTCTCCGAGGACCAGCTCTTCTACCTGATGAGCCGCGGTCTGAGCGAGTTCGAGGCGATGGCGATGATCGTGCGCGGCTTCGTCGAGCCGATCGCCAAGGAACTGCCCATGGAGTACGCCCTCGAACTCAACCGGCTGATCGAGCTCCAGATGGAAGGCGCGGTCGGCTAAGCCCCTGCCGCCGTTCCCATCAAGCCCTTACGTAAGAAAGCGAGCAGACCGACAGCCATGGCTGAGGCTCAGAACATCCCGGTGGGCTCCACCACCGCCGGCCAGATCGCGGTGGCCGCCGAGTCGACCGTCGCCACGCGCATGAGCGCGCCTCCGTCCTTCGACGTCGCGGACTTCCCGGTCCCGCACGGCCGTGAGGAGGAGTGGCGGTTCACCCCGCTGGAGCGGCTGCGCGGGCTGCACGACGGCACCGCCGTGGCGAACGGCGACGGCGTGAAGGTCGACGTCCAGGCCCCCGAGGGCGTGAGCGTCGAGACCGTCGGCCGCGACGACGCCCGGATCGGCAAGGCGGGCACCCCGGTGGACCGCGTCGCCGCGCAGGCGTACTCCGCCTTCGAGAAGGCCTCCGTCGTGACCGTCCCGAAGGAGACCGTCCTCGCCGAGCCGATCCGCATCGCGGTGCACGGCCAGGGCGGCACCGCCTTCGGCCACCAGGTGATCGAGCTGGGCGCCTTCGCCGAGGCCGTCGTGGTCATCGACCACACCGGTGACGCGGTGCTCGCCGCCAACGTCGACTACGTCCTCGGTGACGGCGCCAAGCTGACCGTCGTCTCCGTCCAGGACTGGGACGACAAGGCCGTCCACATCGCCCAGCACAACGCGCTGGTCGGCCGGGACGCCTCCTTCAAGTCGGTGGTCGTCACCTTCGGCGGTGACGTGGTCCGCCTGCACCCGCGCGTCGAGTACGCGGGCCCCGGCGGCGAGGCCGAGCTGTTCGGCCTGTACTTCACCGACGCCGGGCAGCACCAGGAGCACCGCCTGCTGGTCACCCACAACACCCCGCACTGCAAGTCGAACGTCGTCTACAAGGGCGCGCTGCAGGGCGACGACGCGCACGCGGTGTGGATCGGCGACGTGCTCATCGAGGCCAAGGCCGAGGGCACCGACACGTACGAGATGAACCGGAACCTGGTCCTGACGGACGGCGCCCGGGTCGACTCCGTGCCGAACCTGGAGATCGAGACCGGCGAGATCGTCGGTGCCGGCCACGCCTCCGCCACCGGCCGCTTCGACGACGAGCAGCTCTTCTACCTGATGGCCCGCGGCATCCCGGAGCACGAAGCCCGCCGCCTGGTGGTCCGCGGCTTCTTCGCCGAGCTGGTCCAGCAGATCGGTGTCGCCGACATCGAGGAGCGCCTGCTCGCCAAGATCGAGGAGGAGCTGGAGGCGTCCGTCGCATGACGACCTTCGTACGCGCCTGCGGGCTGAGCGAGCTGGAGGAGGACACCCCGAAGCGGGTGGAACTCGACGGCACGCCGGTCTCGGTCGTGAAGACCGAGGGCGAGGTGTTCGCGATCTACGACATCTGCTCCCACGCGAACGTCTCCCTCTCCGAGGGCGAGGTGGAGGACTGCCAGATCGAGTGCTGGCTGCACGGCTCCTCCTTCGACCTGCGCACCGGCAAACCGTCCGGCCTCCCGGCCACGCGTCCCGTCCCCGTATACCCCGTAAAGATCGAAGGGGACGACGTTCTCGTCTCCCTCACCCAGGAGTCCTGAGGCACCCATGGCAACGCTTGAAATCCGAGACCTGCACGTCACCGTCGAGGCCGACAACGCCACGAAGGAGATCCTCAAGGGCGTCGACCTCACCGTGAAGCAGGGCGAGACGCACGCCATCATGGGCCCCAACGGCTCCGGCAAGTCGACCCTCGCCTACTCGCTCGCGGGTCACCCGAAGTACACGATCACCGAGGGCACCGTGCTGCTCGACGGCGAGGACGTCCTGGAGATGTCCGTCGACGAGCGCGCCCGCGCGGGCCTGTTCCTGGCGATGCAGTACCCGGTCGAGGTCCCCGGCGTCTCGGTCTCCAACTTCCTGCGCACCTCCGCCACCGCCGTCCGCGGCGAGGCCCCCAAGCTGCGCACCTGGGTGAAGGAGGTCAAGGAGGCCATGGAGCGCCTCAACATGGACCCGTCCTTCGCCGAGCGCAACGTCAACGAGGGCTTCTCCGGCGGTGAGAAGAAGCGCCACGAGATCCTCCAGCTCGAGCTGCTCAAGCCGAAGGTCGCGATCCTGGACGAGACCGACTCGGGCCTCGACGTCGACGCGCTGCGCATCGTCTCCGAGGGTGTCAACCGCGTCCGCGAGACCGGCGAGGTCGGCACCCTGCTGATCACGCACTACACGCGCATCCTGCGCTACATCAAGCCCGATTTCGTCCACGTCTTCTCCGGCGGCCGGATCGTCGAGTCCGGCGGTGCCGAACTCGCCGACAAGCTGGAGGACGAGGGCTACGAGGCATACACGAAGGGTGGCGTATCCGCGTGACACAGCTGCCGGGCCTCCTCGACACCGAGGCGCTGCGCAAGGACTTCCCGATCCTGGACCGAGTGCTCCACGATGGCAAGAAGCTCGTGTACCTGGACAACGCGGCGACCTCGCAGACGCCGCGTCAGGTCCTCGACGTGCTCTCCGAGTACTACGAACAGCACAACGCCAACGTCCACCGCGGTGTGCATGTGCTCGCCGAGGAGGCCACGGCGCTGTACGAGGGCGCGCGCGACAAGGTCGCCGAGTTCATCAACGCGCCGAGCCGCGACGAGGTGATCTTCACCAAGAACGCCTCCGAGTCGCTGAACCTCGTGGCGAACATGCTGGGCTGGGCCGAGGAGCCCTACCGCGTGGACCACGAGACCGAGATCGTCATCACGGAGATGGAGCACCACTCCAACATCGTGCCGTGGCAGCTGCTCGCGCAGCGCACGGGCGCGAAGCTGAAGTGGTTCGGCCTCACCGACGACGGCCGGCTCGACCTGTCCAACATCGACGAGGTCATCACGGAGAAGACGAAGATCGTCTCCTTCGTGCTGGTGTCGAACATCCTGGGCACGGTCAACCCGGTCGAGGCGATCATCCGCCGGGCCCAGGAGGTCGGTGCGCTGGTCTGCATCGACGCCTCGCAGGCCGCCCCGCACATGCCGCTGGACGTGCAGGCCCTGCAGGCCGACTTCGTGGCCTTCACCGGCCACAAGATGTGCGGCCCGACCGGCATCGGTGTGCTCTGGGGCCGCCAGGAACTGCTGGAGGACCTGCCCCCCTTCCTGGGCGGCGGCGAGATGATCGAGACGGTCTCGATGCACTCCTCGACGTACGCCCCGGCGCCGCACAAGTTCGAGGCGGGCACGCCCCCGATCGCGCAGGCGGTCGGCCTCGGCGCGGCGATCGACTACCTGCAGTCGATCGGCATGGACAAGATCCTCGCCCATGAGCACGCGCTGACCGAGTACGCGGTCCAGCGTCTGCAGAAGGTCCCGGATCTGAAGATCATCGGCCCGACCACGGCCGAGGACCGGGGCGCCGCGATCTCCTTCACGCTGGGCGACATCCACCCGCACGACGTGGGCCAGGTCCTGGACGAGCAGGGCATAGCGGTCCGCGTCGGCCACCACTGCGCCCGTCCCGTCTGCCTGCGCTACGGAATTCCTGCGACCACGCGAGCGTCGTTCTATCTGTACTCCACGCCGGCCGAGATCGACGCACTGGTCGACGGCCTGGAGCACGTACGGAACTTCTTCGGCTGAGGGGCGTGCTGAAACGGTGAAGCTGGATTCGATGTACCAGGAAGTCATCCTGGACCACTACAAGAACCCGCACGGGCGTGGTCTGAGGGATGGCGACGCCGAGGTGCACCACGTGAACCCGACCTGCGGCGACGAGATCACCCTCCGAGTGAAGTACGACGGCACGAGAATCGAGGACGTCAGCTACGAGGGCCAGGGCTGTTCCATCAGCCAGGCCAGCGCCTCCGTCCTCAACGACCTGCTGGTCGGCAAGGAGCTGACCGACGCGCAGAAGATCCAGGAGACCTTCCTGGAGCTGATGCAGTCCAAGGGCAGGATCGAGCCGGACGACGCGATGGAGGAGGTGCTGGAGGACGCGGTCGCGTTCGCCGGTGTCTCCAAGTACCCCGCGCGGGTCAAGTGCGCCCTCCTGAGCTGGATGGCGTGGAAGGACGCGACGGCCCAGGCGCTGGGTGGCGCCGAAGCCGAAAGGAAGACCGCATGAGCGACACCCTCGAGATGAAGCCGGCCTCGGAGGAGGAACTCCGCGAGGCCCTGATGGACGTGGTCGACCCCGAGCTGGGCATCGACGTCGTCAACCTCGGCCTGATCTACGGCATCCACATCGACGAGTCCAACATCGCGACCGTCGACATGACCCTGACCTCGGCGGCCTGCCCGCTGACCGACGTCATCGAGGACCAGGCCAAGTCCGCCACGGACGGCCTGGTCAGCGAGCTGCGCATCAACTGGGTCTGGATGCCGCCGTGGGGTCCGGACAAGATCACGGATGACGGCCGCGAGCAGCTGCGGGCGCTGGGGTTCAACGTCTGACACCACCGCGTGCGTGAAACGGCGGCACCCGATGCGGGTGCCGCCGTTCTCTCATGTGTTCAGGCCAGTGCGTCCACGAGCAGGAACGCCGAGTCGGCCCGGTACAGATCGCTGTTCTGGTACGGGTCCAGCTTCAGCTGGAAGTTCTGGTGGCGCAGGAAGCGGCCGGGGTAGTTGACCGACTCCAGCATGGTCGCCCCGCCGAGGGGCGAGGGGCGGGGACAGAAGGTGGCGTCCTCGCGGAACAGCCCGGTGCCGTCGTCGTGTTCGGCGCGCAGCAGGAAGTTCCGGTGACGGAGGTAGCCGCCGTCGGCCGTGGCGAAGGAGTAACAGCCGCTGTCCGCAAGGCCCTTGACGACGGTGAAGCGCGCGGCGCGGCGGTCGGCCGGCGAGCTGACCGGGTCGAGCTTCACGTAGTCACCGCTGAGGTGCCAGTAGCGGTCCGGGTAGTTGACGGAGCGGACGGAGATGCCGCTCGCCGCCGGATCCGGTGTGCTCCGCGAACTTCCCTGGCTTGCCGGTGAGTTGGCGGGGGAGGGCTTCGCTGCGGCCGAGGGGGAGGAGAGCGCCCGCGGGGTCGTCCGCGTCATGGCGCTCCTGCCGTCCGCGGGAGCGGGCGTACTCCCCGACGGGGAGGCGAAGGAGAGCAGGCCGGGGCCGTGGTCCGTGGGGCCCGCGGCCGCCTCCGGGGTGGCTTCGGTCCTCGGGGGCCTGTCGTTCACGGCCAGGGCGGTGACGCAGGCGGCGACCGTCGCGAGGGCCAGCGCACCGGCCAGCCAGAGTCTTCGGGTGCCGGGGGGCCGGGAGGCGTCGGCACTCCAGCCGGTCTCCCAGGGATGGGGGGTGTGGTCGGGCATGAGCCCGCACATTAGTGGCCCGAGGGCCTCCAGCGAGCGGTTTCTATGAAAGTGAAACTTTCTAGTTGTGTACGCCCGTACGCATCCGTTGTGTACGCTCGTACGCATGGGATACCTCTTGCTCGTCGGCGCCATAGCCGCCGAGGTCGCCGCGACGACGGCGATGAAGTTCAGCGCGGGTTTCAGCCGGCCCGGGCCCTCGCTCGTGACGGCGCTCGGGTACGTCGTCTCCTTCGCGCTGCTCGCCCAGACGCTGAAGACCGTGCAGATCGGCACCGCGTACGCGATCTGGTCCGGGGTGGGCACCGCGACCATCGCCGTCCTCGGGCTGCTGCTGTTCGGCGAGGGGCTGAACGCCACCAAGGTCGCCGGGATCCTGCTGATCATCGGGGGAGTCGTGGTGCTGAACCTGGGCGGGGCGAGTCACTGATGCCCCGGCGCTACGACCCCGAGCGGCGGCAGCGGATCATCGACGCCGCGATCCGCGTGGCCGGCCGGGACGGCATCGCCGGGCTGAGCCACCGCTCCGTCGCCGCCGAGGCGGACGTCCCGCTCGGCTCCACGACGTACCACTTCGCCACCCTCGAAGAGCTGATGGTGGCCGCGCTGCGGCAGGCGAACGAGGGCTTCGGGCGGGTGCTCGCCGAGCGGCTGCCGGAAGGCGGCCAGGAGGACCTGGCCGCGGAGCTGGCCGGCGTGCTCGGTGACTGGCTCGGCGGCGAGCGCACCGGCGTGGAGCTGGAGTACGAGCTGTATCTGGCCGCGCTGCGCCGGCCCGCGCTGCGGCCCGTCGCCGCCGAGTGGACCGAGGCCGCCGCCGCGCTGCTCGCCCGGCGCACCGATCCGGTCACGGCCCGGGCGCTCGTCGCGCTCATGGACGGCATCTGTCTCCAGGTGCTGCTGACGGGCGGTTCCTACGACGAGGAGTACGCGCGCACCGCGCTCGCCCGTCTGATCCCCTGAAGCCGCGCCCGGCACGTGAGACGGCCCGGCACCGGTTCGCCTCCGCGACCCGGCTCACGTTAGGTTTTGGTACATGACCGACACTGCTTCCCGCACCACCGGCGCCGTCGCCGCCGGCCTCGCCACGATCGCCTCCGACGGCACCGTCCTCGACACCTGGTTCCCGGCCCCCGAGCTGGTCGAGCAGCCGGGCCCGGCCGGCACCGAGCGGCTGACCGCCGAGCGGGCGGCCGAGCTGCTGGGCGACGGCGCGACCAAGGCGGTCGGCCCGGACGCCCGCCGGGGCGTCGAGGTGGTCGCGGTCCGCACGGTCATCGCCTCGCTGGACGAGAAGCCGATCGACGCGCACGACACCTACCTGCGCCTGCACCTGCTCTCGCACCGCCTGGTCAAGCCGCACGGCCAGAGCCTGGACGGCATCTTCGGCCACCTCGCCAACGTCGCCTGGACCTCGCTCGGCCCGGTCGCCGTGGACGACATCGAGAAGGTGCGCCTGAACGCCCGTGCCGAGGGCCTGCACCTGCAGGTCACCTCGGTCGACAAGTTCCCGCGCATGACGGACTACGTCGCCCCGAAGGGCGTCCGCATCGCCGACGCCGACCGGGTCCGCCTCGGCGCGCACCTGGCCGAGGGCACCACGGTCATGCACGAGGGCTTCGTCAACTTCAACGCCGGCACGCTCGGCACCTCGATGGTCGAGGGCCGCATCTCCGCCGGTGTCGTGGTCGGCAACGGCTCGGACATCGGCGGCGGCGCCTCCACCATGGGCACCCTGTCCGGCGGCGGCAACGTGATCATCTCCATCGGCGAGCGCTGCCTGATCGGCGCCGAGGCGGGCGTCGGCATCGCGCTCGGCGACGAGTGCGTGGTCGAGGCCGGTCTCTACGTCACCGCCGGCACCCGGGTCACCATGCCCGACGGGCAGATCGTCAAGGCCCGCGAGCTCAACGGCGCCTCCAACATCCTCTTCCGCCGCAACTCGGTCACCGGCGTCGTCGAGGCCCGCCCGAACAACGCGGTCTGGGGCGGCCTGAACGACATCCTGCACAGCCACAACTGACGCACGCCACCTGGCGAAAGGGCCCTTCACCGCGCGGTGGAGGGCCCTTCCCGCGCTCCCGGCGTACGCCACGCTCGCCTCCGTCCTCCCGTGGACGCCGTCCGGGCGTTCGGCGACCAGGCCCCTGCGACGTCCAGGAACAGCAGGGGGCGGCTCACGGGGGGACTCCGTACGGTCAGGCGCGTGGTCCGGCCGGCGGAACTTCAGGCCGCCGCCAACTCCTCGTACAGGGCCAGCAGTCCGTCGGCCCTCTCGCGGCCGGCCGGCAGCAGCGGTGCGCGCACCGGGCCTGCGGGCAGCCCGAGGCGGGTGAGGAGGGCCTTGGCGGTGACCGTGCCCGGCAGGCCCGCGGCCATCATCGCCTCGATCAACGGCGTGGCGCGCAGCTGGAGTTCGCGCGCCCGGGCCGTGTCGCCCGCGTCGAAGGCCTCGAGGATCGCGGCGACGGGGCCGGGGACGGCGTTCGCGACCGTGCTGACACAGCCCGCCGCGCCGGTCGCGTACAGGGCCAGGACGTGCTCGTCGCAGCCCGCGTAGTACGCCAACTCCGTGTGCGCCAGCACCTTCTGGGTGCCGAGGAAGTCGTAGGAGCAGTCCTTGACCGCCACGATCCGCGGATGTTCCGCGAGCCGGATCACCGTGTCCGGTTCGATCCGGGTGCCGGTGCGGCCCGGAATGTCGTAGAGCATCACGGGCACCCCGCTCGCGTCCGCGACCTGGCGGAAGTGCGCCTCCACCGCCTCCTGCGGGGGCCGGCTGTAGTACGGCGTCACGACCAGCACCCCGTCGGCGCCCGCCTTCTGCGCCGCGAGCGCCAGCTCGACGGTGTGCCGGGTGTCGGCGCTGCCCACGCCCGCGACCAGGGGCACCCCGTCGCCGACCGCCTCCCGGACGGCCGCGACCAGTTCCGCCTTCTCCGCGTCCGTGGTGGTCGGCGACTCGCCCGTGGTGCCGTTCAGCACCAGGCCGTCGCAGCCCTCGGCCACCAGGTGCGCGGCCAGGTCCCGGGCCCCGTCCAGATCGAGGGCGCCCGCCTCGGTGAAGGGCGTGATCATCGCGCAGAGGGTGCGGCCGAAGGGCCGGGCGGGGGTGCGGGTGCTCGTCATAGGAGTAGTCTCGGCAGCATCACGGTGAAGCTCTACTTAATTCTTCTTAGAGATATTGATAAGCATTGCTGACGAGACCGGGTCGACGGCCGGTTGCCCTGTGTCCAACTCGGCCCCTCATGGGTCACTATGGCCGAAGGGTCACCGACGTCACTCATGGGAGGCACCATGAAGCTCGGCAAGGCACTGGCCACCGGGGTCGCCGAGGAGCGGCCGCTCATCCGGGAGGAGGCCGTTCGCGAAGAGGAGATCCCGCTCCGTGCGGACGCCGTCACCGTCGAACCGGCCGAGCCGGCCCGCGAAGAGGTCCCGGCCGCACGATGAGGCTGCGGCTCCCGGCGGAACGCCCGGCGGAGCCGCCGAACGGATACAAGATCGCCCACCCGGTGCTGTCCCAGGACGGCACCAGGGCCGGGTTCACCGGTGTGTCGCTCGGCGGCGCGCTGCCGTACGGCGTGCTCGACGCCGCCGCCTGCGTCTACGGCCGACGGCACCGCCCGCCCGCGCGGCTGTGCGACTGCGGTTTCCACTGCGTCCATGACCGCGCCGCCGCCGAGGCGATGCTGTGCACGGCCGAGCACCGCACGGCACTCCTGCTGGAGGTCACCGTGCTCGGCGCCTACATCCGTTTCGAGCGCGGATTCCGCTACGCCCGTCAGCGGGTGCGCACGGCCACCGCCGGTCCGTGCGCCTGCGGCGCCACCGCCGTCGCGCTGGCCGACGCCGGCTGGGGCCGCCCCGGCTGGCGTGCCCTCGTCCCCGTCTGCGCCGGCTGTGTGCGCGGCCGTACGTCCGTCTCGCTCGCCGGTTTCGCCCGGCTGGCCGGGGAGGGGCTGAAGGTCGTGGCGCGCGGCGGCGGTACGGGACTCCCGTCGGCCGGGCCGGCGTCCGGCGCGGAGCCGGGCGTGCCCGAACTCGTCGCCGAGGCCGCGCTGTTGCAGGCGCGCCTCGACTGGTTCCAGAGCCAGCTCGCCCGCCTCGGCGAACGCGGCCCCTGAGGACCGGACCCGGCCTGACGAGAGGGCGGTGTCCTCGCGTCGCGCACACCCTCGCACCGAAAACTCGATCCGTCTGGACAAAAAAAGTTTTCGGTGCGAGGGTGGACGCATGCTGGACGTGACCGTGATCGAGGACCCCGAGGCGGCGGCCGTGTCGCTGGACCCCATCAGGGCCCGGCTGCTCGCCGAACTGGCCGCCGCACCCGCGTCGGCGGCGATGCTGGCCGGCAAGGTCGGGCTGCCCCGGCAGAAGGTGAACTACCACCTCAAGGCGCTGGAGCGGCACGGCCTGGTCGAGCTGGCCGGAGAGCGCCGCAAGGGCAATGTCACCGAGCGGCTGATGCGCGCGACCGCCGCGTCGTACGTCATCTCGCCCGCCGCCCTGCCCGCCGTGCAGCCCGACCCGGACCGGTTCCGCGACCAGCTCTCCGCGCGCTGGCTGCTCGCGCTCGGCGCCCGCCTGGTGCGGGACGTCGGCGCGCTGATCACCGGCGCCGCCCGGGCCAGGAAGCGGCTGGCGACCTATGCCCTGGACGGCCAGGTCCGCTTCGCCTCCGCCGCCGACCGCGCGGCCTTCGTGCAGGAGCTGACGGCGGGCGTGAGCGCCCTCGTCCGCAAGTACGACGCCCCCGGCGCCGAGGGCGGCCGCGACCACCGGATCGTCGTCGCCCTCCACCCCACGGTCAAGGAGCCCACGGTCAAGGAGCCTGCGGCCGAGGACCCCGCGGCCGAGGACCAGCCCACCCCCGCACTGGACCAGTAAGCAGGAGCCCCGCCATGTCCAAGGAATTCGAGATCGTCCGCGAGTTCGAGGTCGACGTCCCGCCCGAGAAGGTCTGGGAGGCCGTCACCACCGGAACCGGTGGCTATTTGTGGCCGATGGACCCGCCCGAGCCCCGGGTCGGCGGCTCGGGACCCTTCGGATCCACCGTCACCGCCTGGGACCCGCCCCACCGCTACACCAACCGCAGCGAGGACGTCGGATTCCCGACCCAGTCCCTGAACCAGCTCGACTACACCATCGAGCCCCGCGACGAGGGCCGCCGCGCCTGGGTGCGCTATGTGCACAGCGGCATCTTCACCGACGACTGGAACAACCAGTACGACGGCGCGAGCAAGCACACCAACTTCTATCTGCACACCCTGTGCGAGTACCTCACGCACTTCGCGCCCCGGCCGGTCACCTTCGCCCAGCTGAACGGGCCCGCGGCCTCGGCGACCCAGGAGGCGCTCGCCGCCGTCGCCCACGCCCTGGGCCTCGCGGACGACGCGGCCGCCGGCGCGAAGGCCGCCGTCCAGGGACCCGCCGGGCGGACCCTGGACGCCGTACTCGACTACCGCAGCCCGTACTTCATCGGGCTGCGCACCGACAGCGCCCTCATCCGGTTCTTCGGGCGCGGCCACTGGGGCGCCCCGCTCGGCATCAGCATCCACGACTTCGCGCCGGACGCCGACGCCGAGACGAACGAGAGGGCGTGGCAGGCCTGGCTGAACGGGGTGTTCAGCCAGGCGTGACCACCCTGATCAGGGGCGGAAGCGCAGCACCTGCGGGTCGTGGTCGCTGATCTGGTCGTTGAACTCCGAGTTGATGTGCACGCTGTCGTACTCGAAGTCGCCGCCGCAGCGGATCGCCGGGCTGATCAGGATCTGGTCGAGGACCTGCTCGTTGCCCTGGTAGTCGTAGGTGTAACGCTCGCTCCTCGGCAGGGACTTGATCGCCGACCACAGCTCGCCGTCGCCCTCGAGGATCTTCGCGGTGCCGGAGAACTCGAAGTCGTTCATGTCGCCGAGCGCGATGACGTTCGCGTTCTTCTGGACCTTCAGGATGTCCTTCACGAACGCGTTGACCTCGGTGGCCTGCGCGTGGCGCTGGACCTCCGAGCTGCGCGCCGGCGGCTGGTACTGCGAGGCCAGGCCCTGGTCGCCGCCCTTGGAGACCAGGTGGTTGGCGATCACGAAGACGGTCTTGCCGTGGAAGACGAACTGGCCGGCCAGCGGCTTGCGGCTGTCCTTCCAGGCCGCGTTCGCCGGGTCGATCCGGCCCGGCGAGGCCGTCAGTTCGGCCTTGCCGTTCACCTTGGTGACGCCGACCGCGGTGGTGGAGTCGCCGCCGGGGCGGTCCACGAAGGACACCCGTGCGGGGTTGAACAGGAACACCTGGCGGATGTTGCCGCCCGGCTCGCCGCCGTCCTGGTCGTTGACCGGGTTGATCGAGCGCCAGTCGTACTTCGGGCCGCCCGCCGCGACGATCGCGTCGATCAGCTTGTTCACCGTCACGCTCGCGTCGACCGTGCCGTCGTCCGTGGCGCCGTTGTTGTCCTGGATCTCCTCCAGGGACACGATGTCCGGCGACTGCAGGTTGTTCACGATCGCCGCGGCGTGCTGGTCGAACGTGTTGTCCGACGGGTCGAGGTTCTCGACGTTGTACGTCGCCACCGCCAGCTCACGGCCCGACTGCTTGCGCGTGGTCTCGCGCTGCAGCCCGCCGCTCTTCAGCGTGCCGAGCTGGTTCGCGACCAGTGTGTAGCCGCCGAACTGGTTGTAGTCCAGCGGGCCGGTGGTGGTGCCCTGCAGCGTGTCGCCGACGTTCGCCTTCGGGAAGTCCGCGCTCGGGCCCAGCGACTGGATCTGGAGCCGGCCGGTGTTCTGCGAGTCGTAGGAGCCGTAGACCGTGCCGCCGCGGCGATTGCGGTGCTCGTGCGGCTTCACCGTCACCCACAGCTCGCTGTAGGGGTCGGTGCGGGTGACCACGCGGGTGTTCTCGACCTGGACGTTCATGCCCTCCAGGGACTCGTAGTAGTCCAGGGCGTACTGCGACGGCTGCAGGGTCAGCGCGTTGATCGAGCCGTTCGCGGCCGCGCTGCCGGCCGGCGCGTAGGCGCTCGGGACCGACTTCGCGTCGATGACGACCGGCGCCGGGACCGCGTTGCCGGTGGAGACGGTGGTGACCGCCGGCTTGGTGATCTCCGTCAGCGACTGGTTGCCGGAGGAGGTGCCGCCCGGGACGTACTCGGAGACCGTGCCGGTCACCGTCACCGAGTCGCCGACCGCGGCCTTCGGCGTGGAGCCGGTGAAGACGAACACGCCCTCGCTGGTGCGCGGGTCGTCGTCCGGGTTCGGGTCCTGCATCCAGAAACCTCTGGAGGAGCCGTACGTGCGCGTGGCCGTGACGATGCCGGGCACGTCCGTCACCTGCTGGCCCGCGAGAGGCGATATTCGGGTGGTGCCCTGGATGTCGTGGATGCGCACCGAGTCGGCGTGCGCGGGCGAGGTGAGCACGACGGCCGACGCCGCGCTGCAGACGGCGGCGACGGTGAGCGCGGCGAGGCGCGCGGAAGACCTGCTCGGCAAGGGATCCCTCCGGGGACGTGACGAAGCGCCGGTACGAGGTGGGACACGAGGGCGGAACGGGAGCGTGCGGGGCTCGTCGCCCTCCGTGACACGCGTAGAGCCGAGTGAACAGTTGTCCCCCGATTTCTACGCGCGTCAATCTCCAGCCTGCGTAGGGGAGTTGTCAAGGTTTCGGCCATGTACGGTGGCCGACGGAGAGATGAACCGGGCGGCATGGGTGGAAATCCGTCTAGGCTGAGCGGTCGAGCCCGTTCACGGTCCGAGGAGAACCAGCCGATGTCAGACAGCTCCCCCCTGCCGCCGGTGCGGCTGCACCCCGAAGCGGAGCTGGCGCGCGCCGCGCTGTCCACGCCGTTGCTCTCCCGCGCCGTCCGCCTCGCCCGCTGGGCCGGCCCCGCCACCCGCGTGGACGCCGGCGGCGCACTGGTCGAGGAACAGCTTCCGGCCGCCGCCGAACTGCTCGGACTGACCGGGGACGACGCCGCCGCGTGCGCCAGTGAGGCCTGGCGGGTCGCGGTGGACGCCGCACTGGTCGAGATCGTGGACGAGGAGGAGGGCACGGTCCGGGCGGGGGAGGAGCTGGCGCTGCTCACCGGCGGCTCCCCGCGCGATGTGCTCACCGTGTGGCTCGCCGCCCTGGAGACCGTCCTCGCCGATGCCGCCGTACCCGACCTGGACGACCTGGTCGACGCGCTGGAGGAGGGCGGCGAGGTCGATTTCTCGTCACTCGACTGGGACCCGGAGGTCGAGGCGGAGTTCCTCGACGGCGTCCTCGGCAACCTCTATCTGCTGACCGTGAGTGAGGACGGCCCCGGCGACGGTCCCGTTCCGCTGCCCGCCCTCGCCGCCTCGATGATCGTCCCCGACGACATGGGCGAGCCCACCAACGACGTCCTGGAGCAGGTCTCCAACGCGATGATGCGGCTCGACGACCAGTTCCGGGCGCTGGAGCCGATCGGGCTCGTGGCCTACCAGCCGGTGGACGAGGCACTCATGGCCGACGCCGACCAGGAGCCCGCCGCGCCGGTGGACGACACCGATGTCTCCCGCTACGGCATGGTCCGGCTCACCCCGCTCGGCGCGTACGGGCTGCGGGCACGGCTGCTGGACGCCGGGTTCGCGGCGCCGGCCGTCGGTGAACTCGCCGACAAGGGCGCGGACGTCCTGCTCGACGGCACGGCCGGATTCGGGCCGTCCGCCGCCCAGGCCGAGACCGAGCAGTGGCTGACGCGGCGTGAACCGCTCGCCGCGGCACGGGAGTTGCTCGCCGCCGCCCGGGGTGCGGACGAAGGGGCGCCGCTGCGGCGGCTGCGCTGCCAGCAGGCCCTGTCGCTGATCGGCGGGGAGGCCGAGCCGGCGCTGCGGGAGGTGCTGGACGATCCGGAGCTGGGAGGCCTCGCCCGGGTGTGGCTGACCGAACAGGGCGCCGCCGGGGTGCCGGCACCGTCCGAGGAGATGGTGTTCTGGCTGACCATCGACACGGTCGCCGCGCAGCTCGCGGCCGAGGGCAACTCCGAGGAACTGCAGGCCCTGGTCGAGGGGCTGGCCGCGCAGCACAGGGGGTTCTTCGCCGCGGCCTGGCGCGTGGAGCACCAGGCCACCGCCGATGTGCTCGAGGCGATGGGCCGGCTGCACCCGGACAAGAAGGTGGCGAAGGAAGCCAGGAAGGCGGCCTTCAAGGCACGCTCCCAGCAAGGGAGTTGAGAGGCCTCCTGGCAGGGCGGGAGTCCCCGAACCGGGTGGAGGTCACCGGCCCCGCGGGAGCGGTGATTAATTCGTTCGCCTGATCCGTGGTCGTACCCCTAGAGTGATCAACGTCCAGGTGCGACAGGCAGGACCTACTTCCACTCTTAATGGGGAGGCCGCGGGTTCGAGTCCCGCCACCGGCTCCGACAGGCCGGTGTAGCTCAGGGGTCAGAGCACCATCGTCGGTTCCGCCGGCCCAGATCTCTGGACACCGAAAACTTCACGCACCTCCCGGTGCGCGGGCAGCGGTTACTTCGTTGTGATCGAAATCAGAACCGCCGCCGACCAGATCTCGGGAGGCGCGGCACATGGTGGGTGCCCGGTGCGCAGGCAGCGGATACTTCAGGGCCCTGGTCCGTAAGGGTGCGGGTTCGAATCCCGTCACCGGCCCGGCGCCGGTGTGGCGGAACAGGAAGACGCGCCAGGTTACAGTCCCGTCGCCGACTCCCGATCTCGGGCACCCTCCTTTTGCCGTGCCTCCCTCCGAAACCGAAGTGAATTCGGGGGAGTTCACCATGGCGCGATTCAACACGCGTGCCGCCAAGGCGCAGCCGAAGTCGGCGGTCACCTCGACCGGCCGGGTCCTGCGGACCTACGAGGGCGGCCGGGGGCAGGAGCGCGAGCCGCGTTCCGAGCTGTTCCTGCTGGCGGTGTCCCACTTCCTCGGGGACACCTTCTACGAGAAGGCCGAGGACCGCGACGACCGCTTCACCCGTCTCGTCCGCGACCTCGCCGTCAGCGACCCGGACTGGACGGCCGGCCTGCTCGGCTGGCTGCGCGGTGAGGGCAACATGCGGACGGCGTCGATCGTGGGCGCCGCCGAATACGTACATGCCCGGCTGACGGCCGGCGCGACCGACGGCCCGTCGAACCGGCAGGTCGTGGCCGGTGTCCTCCAGCGCCCGGACGAGCCCGGCGAACTGCTCGCGTACTGGACGTCGACGTACGGCCGCGCGATTCCCAAGCCCGTCAAGCGCGGGGTCGCCGACGCCGTACGACGGCTGTACCACGCCAAGTCGCTGCTGAAGTACGACACCGCGTCCAAGGGCTACCGCTTCGGCGACATCCTCAACCTGGTGCACGCGGCGCCGGACCCGGACAAGCCGTGGCAGGGCGAGCTGTTCCGGTACGCGCTCGACCGGCGGCACAACCCTGACACGGCCGTGCCGCCCGCGTCGCTCCCGCAGCTCACCGCGCACCGCGAGCTGATGGCACTGCCGGTGCAGGAGCGGCGGGCGGTCGTCACCTCGCCCGGCGGCGCCGAGCGGCTGGCGGCGGCCGGCATCACCTGGGAGGCGCTGGCCGGCTGGCTCCAGGGCCCGATGGACAAGGCGGCCTGGGAGGCCGTGATCCCGTCCATGGGCGCGATGGCCCTGGTCCGCAACCTGCGCAACTTCGACGAGGCCGGAGTGTCCGACGAGGTCGCGGCCCAGGTGGCGGCGAAGCTGAGCGACCCGGCGCAGGTCGCGCGCTCGCGGCAGTTCCCGTTCCGCTACCTCGCCGCCCACCGGCACGCGCCGTCGCTGCGCTGGTCCTACCCGCTGGAGCAGGCGCTCGGCCACTCGCTGGCCAACGTGCCCGCGCTGCCGGGCCGGACGCTGGTCCTGGTCGACCGGTCGGGCTCGATGTTCTGGTCGCCGGTCTCCGAGCGCTCGCAGCTCACCCGGGCCGACGCGGCGGCGGTCTTCGGCACCGCGCTCGCGCTGCGGGCGGCGGACGCCGACCTGGTGGAGTTCGGTACGACGAGCCGTGCGGTGCGGTTCGGCAAGGGCGAGTCGGTGCTGAAGATCCTGGACCGTTTCGGCGACCTGGGCGGCACGGACACCACCGACGCGGTGCGCCGGCACTACCGGAGGCACGACCGGGTCCTGATCATCACCGACGAGCAGTACGCCCCGAACCGGCATGGCGACCCGACCGCCCAGATCCCGGCCGACGTGCCCGTCTACACCTGGAACCTGGAGGGCTACCGGGCGGGCCACGGGCCGTCGGGCGCGGGGAACCGGCACACCTTCGGAGGCCTTTCGGACGCGGCCTTCCGGATGGTGCCCCTGCTCGAGGCCGCCCGGGACGCGAACTGGCCGTGGCAGGCCTGACCGGCATGCGGACCTGAGCGGCGTCCGGACCTGAGTGCGGCCCGTGCTTCCACGGGGTGCGGGCCACACCCTTGCCCGGACCCGGTCCGCCGAGCCGACACGCGCGGCCGACGACCGCTTCGCCGCCGCACGGCGGCACGATCGGCCTGGTCCGGCGCGGGGAGACCGGCCGGGCCTCCACCGTGCTCCACGCCCACCTCGGCGGCCGGCCGGCCCTGAACGCCTGCAGCGCGCTGTTCCGGACGAACACGCGCGAGGGCGGCCCGGGGGGAGCGGGCCATGATGGAGGTGTGCCCGGTCCCTCGACGCCCGGCCCGGCGGCGGCCCCCGGCCGTCTCGAGTCGGGTCCCACACCCCGGACCGCCGTGGCGTGGCTGCCTCCGGCGGAGCTGTGGCCCGCCATCCAGCGCATCCGTGTCGCGCACGACCCGCAGATCCGCCGCTGGCCGCCCCATGTGAACCTGGTCTTCGGCTTCGTACCGGAGGAGGACTTCCCGGCGGCGCTCCCGCTGCTGGCCGCCGCGGCGGCGCAGTGCGAGCCCTTCGACATCCGGCTCGGCGGGGTCCGCTTCTTCCGCCACCGGTCCTACGCCACGGTGTGGCTCGACCCCGCGGCGGCCGGCGTGGCTCCCTGGCGGGAGCTGCGGCGCGTGCTGGCGGAGCCCTTCCCGTACTGCACGGACCGTTTCCCGCGTTTCACCCCGCACCTCTCGCTCGGGCGCACCTGCGTCCCGCGCGCCCTCGCGGCCGAATGCGCCGCCCGGCTCGGTGTGCTGCACGCGCGCGTGGCCGACGTCGCAGTGCTGGCCCGTCGCGAGGCCGGCCCCATGCGGACGCGCGCCACGATCGGCCTGGGCACCGGCGAGGTGCACCGGCGCCTGGGGCCGGACCCGGTGGACGGTGGATACGGGCCGCCGGAGCGGCACTGACCGGGCGAGGCGGGTCCCGATAGGATTCGGGGAGAATCCCCGGTCTGCGAGGAGTATCCGGATGCCGCAGGTCAGGCCCATGCGCGCGGACGCTCGGCGCAACTATGAGCGGTTGCTGCAGGTGGCGGCCCAGGCCTTCGCCGAGCATGGCGAGAACGCCTCGCTCGACGACATCGCCAAGCGGGCGGGCGTCGGCTCCGGCACGCTGTACCGCCACTTCCCGACGCGGCAGGCGCTGCTGGAGGCCGCGTACGTGGACCGCATCGAGGCGCTGGGGGCGCGGGCCGACGAGCTGGCCGGGGAGCTGGCGCCGGGTGAGGCGCTGATGGCGTGGCTGTACGAGCTGTGCGTCGGCACGATCCAGGTGCGCGGGATGAAGGCGCTGCTGGGGTCGGCGGTCACGGACGGCAGTACGGCGGCGGGGGCGGCGTGCGGGACGACGGTGCGCGGGGCGGCGAGCCGGTTGATCGAGGCGGCACAGGCCGAGGGCTCGCTGCGGGCCGACCTGGAGCCGATGGAACTGCTGCGGCTGGCCCACGGGGTGGCGAGGGCGTCGGAGATGGCGGACGCGCAGGGCAACCGGATCCGCCGCTATCTGACCCTGCTGACGGAGGGCCTGCGGCCGTAGCGGCCGCAGGCCCTCCGTCAGCGCCCGCGGCCTACAGCGCCTTCGCGCCCGGCTCCACCATGTTTCTGACCGTGCGGGCCTTGACGAAGTCGCCCAGTGCCGTCATGTCCCACTCGCCGGAGAACTGGCGGATGAGCTTGGCCATCATGACGCCCGTCTGCGGCTCGGCGTGGGTGAGGTCGAAGCGGACCAGCTCCTCGTCCGTGGCCGCGTCCACCAGGCGGCAGTAGGCCTTGGCGATCTCCGTGAACTTCTGGCCGGAGAAGGAGTTCACCGTGAAGACCAGGCCGGTGACCTCCTGCGGGAGCCGGCCGAGGTCGACCACGATCACCTCGTCGTCGCCTCCGCCCTCACCGGTGAGATTGTCCCCCGAGTGCTTGATCGCGCCGTTCAGGATCGTCAGCTTGCCGAAGTAGCAGCTGTCGATGTGGTTGCGCTGCGGGCCGTAGGCGATGACCGAGGCGTCCAGGTCGATGTCCGCGCCGTGGAACGCCGGCTCCCAGCCGAGGCCCATCTTCACCTGGGAGAGCAGCGGGCGCCCCGCCTTGACCAGGGACACGGTCTGGTTCTTCCGCAGGCTGACCCGGCCCTTGTCCAGGTTGACCTTCCCGGCGCCGGGAACCGGAGCCGGCGGCGCGGGCGGGGCCGCGGGGGCGGGGGGAGCCGACGGGGCGGACACCGGCGGGGCCACGGGCTGCTGGGGCGGGGCCGTCGCCGCGGGGGCCGGCTCCTGCACCGTCACCCCGAAGTCCGTCGCGATGCCGGCCAGGCCGTCGGCGTACCCCTGGCCCACCGCGCGGGCCTTCCAGGTGCCGCCGCGGCGGTAGATCTCCACGACGACCAGTGCCGTCTCCGTGCCGAGCTGGGGCGGGGTGAACGTGGCCAGCACGGCGCCGGCGGCCGCGTCGCGGATCGTGGCCGTCGGCTCGATGCCCTGGAAGGTCTGGCCGGCCGCGTCCGGGCTGGCGGTGACCACGATCTTCTCGATGTCCGGCGGGACGGCGGCGGTGTCGACCGTGACCGAGTCGGGGGCCGAACCCCCGCCGGACGTGTAGGTCACGCCCGGGCCCGCCGGCTGGTTGTAGAAGATGAAGTCGTCGTCCGAGCGCACCTTGCCGTCGCCCGTGAGCAGCAGGCCCGACACGTCGAGCCGCACGGGCGCGGCCACGTCCACCGTGACACGGGCGGCCGGAAGGGGGATGTTCGAGCCAGGGGTCATAGCTGTCATGCCGGTTGAACGAACGACACCGTTTTACCGTTCCCTTACCCAACCCCCGATCGGCTCAGGGCACCACGACGATCTTCCGCCCCACCCCCGCCGCGAACTGCTCCAGCGCCTGCGGGTAGCGCTCCAGCGGGATCCGGTCACTGATGAAGACCTGCGGATCCAGCACCCCGTTCGCGAACAGCTCCGCCGCCCGCTCGAAGCTGTGCAGCACCGCCATGGAGCCGGTGATCGTGATCTCCTGGTTGTAGATCCGGTACGGGTCGATGGTCACCCGGGTCGCGTAGTCGGCCACCCCGAACTGCAGGAACGTGCCCGCCTTCGCCACCCGGCCGAGGCCGTCCTGGATCGCGGCGGCGTTGCCGGTCGCGTCCACGACCACGTCCCAGCCCTGCGGGCGGTCCAGTTCGTCCGCGCTCGCCGCCGAGGCGGACACCCCCAGCTGCCGCGCCGTCTCCAGCCGCGCCGGGTTCACGTCCACCACGTCCACGCTCGCCGCGCCGGTCCGCTTGGCCAGCTCCAGCATCATCAGGCCCATCGTTCCCGAGCCGTAGACCAGGACATGGGCGCCGAGGCGGGACCGGAGGACGTCGTAGCCGCGCACCGCGCAGGACAGGGGTTCCACCAGGGCCGCGTCCTCGGTGCGCACGTGCTCCGGCAACTTCACGCAGTTGGCCACCGGCGCGACGGCGTACTGCGCCGCCCCGCCCGCCGTCGTCACGCCGATCGCGGCCCACCGCTCGCACAGGTTGTTGTGGCCGCTGCGGCAGTAACGGCACTCGTAGCAGTACAGGGAGGGGTCCACGGCCACCCGGTCGCCGGGCGCCAGCTCGGTGACCTGGCCGCCGACGCCGACCACCTCGCCCGCGAACTCGTGCCCGGGCACGATCGGCAGCTTGGGCGCGAACTCGCCCTGGAGGATGTGCAGATCGGTGCCGCACAGTCCGCAGGCCGCCACCTCGACGACGACCTCGCGCGGGCCCGGCGTCGGGTCCGGCACCTCGGTGACGACGGCGCGGCCCACGGACTCGATGACGGCGGCCTTCATTTCACGGCTCCAAGCGACAGGCCCTGGACCAGCTTGTCCTGGGCGGCGAACCCCGCGGCGAGCACCGGCAGGGAGATGACGAGCGACGCGGCGCACACCTTGGCCAGGAACAGGCCCTGGCTGGTGATGAAGCCGGTCAGGAAGACGGGGGCGGTCTCGGCGACCACGCCCGTCAGGACTCGGGCGAACAGCAGCTCGTTCCAGCTGAAGATGAAGCAGATCAGGGCGGTGGCGGCGATGCCGGGCAGCGCGATCGGGGCGACCACGCGCGCGAGGACGGTCGGCAGGCGGGCCCCGTCCACGCGCGCGGCCTCGATGACGGCGACCGGCACCTCGGCGAGGAAGGACTGCATCATCCACACCGCGATCGGCAGGTTCATGGCGGTGTAGAGGATGACCAGGAGCCAGATGTTGTCGAGCATCCCGGCGTTCTTGGCGAAGAGGTAGATCGGCAGCAGGCCCGCCACGACCGGCAGCATCTTGGTGGACAGGAAGAAGAACAGCACGTCCGTCCACTTCTTCACCGGCCGGATCGACAGCGCGTACGCCGCAGGCAGGGCCAGGAGCAGGACGCACAGGGTGGAGACCACCGACGCCACCGTGGAGTTGATCAGCGCCGGCCACGGGCTCGCCCCGCCGCCGCTGCCGAAGAACTCGCGGTAGCCGTCGAGCGTCAGCGACGCCGTGAAGGACGGCGGGTTGGTCGCCGCGTCGGACTCCGAGTGGAACGACGTCAGCGCCATCCAGGCGATCGGCAGGAAGAACACGATCCCGGCCAGCCAGGCCACGAGGCCCAGTCCGTGCCGGCGCAGTACGGCGGTCATGCGCGGGACACCTCCTCGCGGAACAGGGACGACACCACGCGCAGGGCGAAGGTCGCGATGACGATCGAGCCGATGACGACCAGGACGCCGGCGGCCGAGGCGAGGCCGTTCTCATGGGCCTGGTAGAAGCTCTGGTAGACGGTGTAGGGCAGGTTCGCCGTGCCCAGTCCGCCGGACGTGATCGTGAAGACCGCGTCGAAGTTCTGCACGATGTAGATCGAGCCGAGCAGGGCGCCCAGTTCGAGGTAGCGGCGCAGGTGCGGCAGTGTCAGATGGCGGAAGATCTGCCAGTCGTTCGCGCCGTCGACCCGCGCGGCCTCGATCTGCTGCTGGTCGCGGCTCTGCAGCCCGGCGAGCAGGATCAGCATCATGAACGGCGTCCACTGCCACACCAGGGAGGCCTCGACCGCGAGCAGCGGGGTGTTGGAGATCCAGTCCGGCTGCGGTCCGCCCACATAGTGCAACAACCCGTTCAGCAGGCCGTATTCAGGGTTGTAGAGCACATGCTTCCAGAGCAGGGCCGCGGCGACCGGGACCACCAGGAAGGGCGCGATGAGCAGGGTGCGGACGATGCCCCGGCCGCGGAACCTGCGGTCCAGCAGCAGGGCGAGCGCCAGTCCGAGGACCAGGCTGGCCAGCACGACCGCCACCGTGAGCAGCACGGTCGTCCACACCGAGTGGCGCAGGTCCGGATCGGTCAGCACCTGGTGGTAGTTGTCCAGGCCGGTGAAGTGGCGGGCCTTCGGGTAGAGGGCGTTCCAGTCGAAGAAGGAGATCACCAGCGTGGCCACGAACGGCAGCTGGGTCACGGCGATCATGAAGACGAGGGCCGGCAGCAGCGGGGCCCGGGTGGCCCAGGCGCGCAGCCGGGCCGAGGGTTGTTTCACCATGCGTGCGGGGGTGGCCGCGAGGGGGGCCGTGGTCGTCGCTGTCATCGTCCCTCGTACTCCTTGGAGATCTTCTCGGCGAGCGCCTGCGACTTCTTGAGGGCCGAGCCGACGGACTGCCGTCCGGCGATGGCCGCGCTGATCTCCTGGGAGACCTTGGTGCCGAGGTCGGTGAACTCGGGGATGCCGACGAACTGGATGCCGGGCGCGGGGCGCGGCTGCACGCCGGGATCGTTCGGGCGGGCGCCCTCGATGGCCTCCTTGGTCATCTCCTGGAAGGCGGCGGCCGACTTGCGGTAGTCGGCGTTCGTGTACGTCGAGGCCCGCTTGCCGGCCGGGACGTCCGGCCAGCCGCTGGTCTTGCCGACCAGCTGCTCATAGCCCTTGCTGGACGCCCAGGAGACGAACTTCCAGGCCTTGTCGGGGTTGCGGGACGCCTTCTGGATGCCCCAGGCCCAGGTGTAGAGCCAGCCGGAGGACGGCGTCTTCACGACGGGGGCCGGGACGTAGCCGAGCTTGCCCCTGACCGGCGAGCCCGCCGCCTCCAGCAGCCCGGCCGCGCTCGTGGCGTCGTACCACATGGCGACCTTGCCCTGGGTCATGTCGTTGAGGCACTCGGCGAAGCCGGACTGGGCCGCGCCGGACTCGCCGTGCGCGCGGACGAGATCGACATAGAACTTTGTCGCCTTCTCGAACTCGGGGGAGTCCAGGCGGGCCTTCCACTGCTTGTCGAACCAGGTGCCGCCGAAGGTGTTCACGACCGTCGTCAGCGGCGCCATCAGCTCGCCCCAGCCGGGCAGTCCGCGCAGGCAGATGCCCTTCATCCCGGGCCTGGCGCCGTCCGCCCGCGCGGCGAGGTCCGCGACCTGCTGCCAGGTGGGGTGGGCGGGCATGGTGAGGCCCTTCGCCGCGAACACGTCCTTGCGGTACATCAGGAACGACGACTCGCCGTAGAAGGGCTGCCCGTAGAGCCTGCCGTCGGCGGCGGTGAGGGACTGGCGCATGGGGGCGAGCACGTCCTGCTCGTCGTACGACGGGTCCTTCGCGGCGTAGGAGTCCATCTCGTGCAGCCAGCCGTTGCGGGCGTAGATCGGAATCTCGTAGTTGGACAGGGTGGCCACGTCGTACTGCCCGGCCTGGTTGGCGAAGTCCTGGCTGATCTTGTCGCGGACGTCGTTCTCGGGCAGGACCGTGAAGTTGACCTTGATGCCGGTCTCCTTGGTGAAGTGCGCGGCGGTCAGCTTCTGCAACTCGGTCATCTGCGGGTTGTTCACCATCAGGACGTTGATGGAGTCGCCGCCGGAACCGGACCCGCCCGCCCCGACCCAGCAGCCGGAGAGCAGCGGGGCGAGCAGCGTCCCTGCGGCGGCCATGGCGAGCGTGGCTCGCGGCCTCCGTCGGCTCTGGGTTCGCATGGATCGCTCCTGAAGATTTCTGAATATTCGGGATATAAGGGGCGGTTGAGGGTGTGGAGCACCCCGGAGGGGTGTGGTGGACTGTCAGACCCGGACGACCTGCGGGCCGAGCAGGGAGTAGCGGTGGGCCTCGGCGGCCGGGAGCTGGACGCTCGTCACGATCGCCTCCAGAGCGCCGACCTCGGCGAACCGGCAGAAGCTGACCGCGCCGAACTTGGTGTGCACGCCCGCGAACACGGTCCGCCGGGCGGCCCGTATCGCCTGCGCCTTGACCTCGCTGACCGCGGGGTCGGGCGTGGTCAGACCGTGTTCGCGGGAGATGCCGTTGGCGCCGATGTAGGCGAGGTCGATGACGAAGCCGGCGAGCATCTTCGTCGTCCAGTGGTCGACCGTGGCCAGTGTGCCGGCCCGGACCCGGCCGCCGAGCAGCAGCACCGAGATCTGCTCGGCCTCCGCCAGGGCGCCCGCGACCGGCAGCGAGGCGGTGACCACGGTCAGCGGCCGGCCGACGGGCAGGGCCTCGGCGATGAGCTGCGGGGTGAAGCCCTCGTCGACGAAGACCGTCTCGGCGTCCCCGAGCAGCTCGGCCGCGGCGGCCGCGATCCGGCGCTTCTCGGGCACATGGCTGGTGGCACGGAAGGCGAGCGTCGTCTCGAAGCCGGCGCTCTCCACCGGATAGGCGCCACCGTGCGTACGGCGGACCAGGCCGTGGTCCTCCAGGGCGCGCAGGTCGCGCCGGATGGTCTCCCTGGCCACGCCCAGCTCGGCGGCGAGCGCGGTGACGTCGACCGAGCCGGTGGCGCGCGCGGCCCGCACGATCTCGCGCTGGCGCTCTTCGGCCGTTCTCGTGCTCATGTCGTCACCCGCTTTCCCGTCGAGCTGCCCGTTCGGGCCCATGGGGGAAGTTCTACAGCGGGTGTGCGGCACTGACCAGGCCTGTTGCGGGTCCGATACTGCCCGTGTGTGCCCGTTTGCCGAGCGCTGCGCCCGGCTCGGACCTGCGAGGCCGTGCCCGGCCGGGTGGGAGCGGGCGGCCCGGATGCCCGAACACGGCTGCGGGCGGGCCCGTTCGGTGCCCGCCCGCGCGCGTGGGCGACTGTTTTCCGCCGTCCGCCGTCCGGCGATCGAGGAGAGATCAGTACGGCCAGATCGGCGGGTCGGTCACGAAGTGTCCGCCGAGGTGGCCGTGCGCAGGGTTCTCCGGGTCCAGCTCGCCCTGTTCGGCGATCAGCTTCGCGGCGTACGGCTCGGAGTCGTCCTGCGGCTCGTAGCCGAGCGCCCGCGCGGTGGTCAGGTCCCACCACAGCCGGGTGTTGGCGGAGGAGCCGTAGACGACCGTGTGGCCGACCTCCTCGGCGGTCAGGGCCGCGTGGAACAGGCGGGCGCCGTCGGCCGGGCTCATCCACACCGAGAGCATGCGCACGCCGGTCGGCTCCGGGAAGCAGGAGCCGATGCGCACGGAGACGGTCTCCAGGCCGTGCTTGTCCCAGTACAGCTGGGCGAGGTCCTCGCCGAAGGACTTGGACAGGCCGTAGAAGGTGTCCGGGCGGCGCGGGGTGTCGACGGGGATCAGCGGCTCGCCCGCGCGCGGGGCCGGGGTGAAGCCGACGGCGTGGTTGGAGGAGGCGAAGACGATCCGGGGCACGCCCTCCTGGCGGGCGGCCTCGTACAGGTTGTAGGTGCCCTCGATGTTCGACTTCAGGATCTTCTCGAAGGGGGCTTCCAGGGAGATGCCGGCGAGGTGGAGGATCGCGTCCACGCCCCGCACCGCCTCGCGCAGCGCCGCCGTGTCGGCCAGGTCGGCGGTGACCGCGTCCGGCTCGCCCTCGACGGGGCGCACGTCGAACAGGCGCAGCGCGTAGCCGTACTCCGGCAGAAGGGACCGCATCAGGGTGCCGAGCCCGCCGGCGGCGCCGGTGAGCAGAACGGTGCGGGGAGCGGGCATCCTCGGTTCTCCTTGTGTACGGCATTCACATTCATGGACACGCTAAGGAGGGTCGTCGTACACCGTCAAGTGTCGCGTGGCGTGCGTGAATTCGCTCCCTGGATGCCCATTCGGCTGCTTGACCTGCCACAAGAGGGCCCCGTAACGTGGGCGCGTTCAGAAATATGGACGTGGATCAGAAACATGCACTGGTGTGTGCCTCAAGGGAGAGCCCGTGACGCCTGCCCCTCTCACCGAACGGCTCAGCGATCCGCGCGGGCCGCTCTTCTTCCCCGTCACGGCCTACGGCCAGGGCGGCGCGCTCGACCTCGACGTCTACCGCACCCATGTACGCCGGGGCGTCGCGGCCGGCGCCGCCGCCGTGTTCGCCTGCTGCGGCACCGGTGAGTTCCACGCACTGCTGCCGGAGGAGTTCCAGGACTGCGTCCGGGTGGCCGTGGAGGCGGCCGAGGGCCGCGTCCCGGTGGTCGCGGGCGCCGGGTACGGCACCGCGCTCGCCGTGCGCTACGCGCGCCTGGCCGAGGAGGCGGGCGCCGACGGCCTGCTCGCCATGCCGCCGTACCTCGTCCAGGCCGGCCAGGAGGGCCTGCTGCGGCACTACCGCCGGCTCGCCGCGGCCACCGCGCTGCCGGTGATCGTCTACCAGCGCGACAACGCCGTCTTCACCCCGCCCACGGTCGTCGAACTCGCCCGCACCGACGGGATCACCGGCCTCAAGGACGGCCTCGGCGACCTCGACCTCATGCAGCGGATCGTCAGCGCCGTGCGCACCGAGGCCCCGGGCGACTTCCTGTACTTCAACGGCCTGCCCACCGCCGAGCAGACTCAGCTCGCCTACCAGGCCCTCGGCATCACCCTGTACTCCTCGGCCGTCTTCTGCTTCGCCCCCGAGATCGCCCTCGCTTACCACCGCGCCCTGAACACCGGCGACACGACGACCGTACGGCGCCTCCTGGACGGCTTCTACGGCCCGTTCGTGGAACTGCGCGCCCAGGGCCGCGGCTACGCCGTCTCCCTCGTCAAGGCGGGCGTACGGCTGCGCGGCCTGGACGTCGGCGAGGTCCGGCCCCCGCTCCACGAGCCGCCGGAGGACCACGTCAGACAACTCGCCCAGCTGATCGAACGGGGCTACGCGCTCCTGGAGGCGGACAAGTGAAGGCGTCGGCGTTCGTCTACCCCTGGGACGTCAACGGGGACCCCGGGGCGCCCGCGCGTCTGGCCGGGCTCGGGCTCGGGCAGGTGACGCTCGCCTCCGCCTACCACTCCACCCGCACCCTGACCCCGCGCCACCCCCGCCACCGCATCGTCACCGCCGAGTACGCGGCCGTCCTCTACCCCCCGGACGACCGCTGGGCCGGCCGGGACCTGAGGCCCTGCCCCGCCGGCCGCTGGGCCCCCGGCGACGCCTACGGCGAGGCCGCGCGAGCCCTTGCGGCGGCCGGTCTCCAGGTGCACACCTGGGTCGTCCTCGCGCACAACTCCCGCCTGGGCGCCGAGCATCCGGACACCTCGGTCGTCAACGCCTACGGCGACCGCTACCCCTGGGCGCCCTGCATCGCGCAGCCCGCCACGCGCGCGTACCTGGTCGACCTCGCCGCCGAGGCCGCCGTGCGCCCCGGTGCGCACGGCACCGAGCTGGAGTCCCTCGGCTGGTACGGGCTCCAGCATCTGCACGCCCACGACAAGACCGCCGGCGTCGGCCTCGGGGAGGCCGGACAGTACCTGATGTCCCTGTGCTTCTGCCCGTCCTGCCGCGCCGGATACGGCGAACAGGGCCTGGACCCGGACGAGTTGGCGGCCTCCGTGCGGGACGCGCTGGAGCCGCTGTGGCGGGGGCCGGCGGACGACGAGGGCTGGCCGACGGTCGGCAAGCTGCTCGGTGAGCGGACGGCGGCCCGCACGCGCGCGTGGCGCGAGGAGACCGCCGGCACCCTCCAGGAGGAAGCCGTCGCCGCCGTACGCGCCGCCGCACCGGCCGGCTTCCAGGTCCTGCTGCACGCCGACCCGGTGTCCCACCACTGCGGCGCCAACGCCGGTGCCGACCCCGCCCGCGTCCTCGCCGTCGCGGACGGCGTGGTGGTGCCCTGCACCGGCGGTACGGACCTGCTGGCGCCCTTCGCCGAGCACGCCCGCGAGCGGACGGTGCTGGCCGCCAACCTCACCGTGGTCTCCGGGATGGGCGGTAGTCCCGGCACCCTGGCGGCGGACGCGGCACGCGCGCGTGCGCGAGGCGCGACGGAACTGCGGCTCTATCACGCGGGGCTGGCGTCGGACGGCGACCTCGCAGCGGTGCGCGAGGCGCGTCATGCCTGGTCGTCGTGGGACTGAGAGGGGTGGGCGCGGACCGGCAGGGTGCCCTGTTCCAAGGCGGTGGGCCGCTGGCGGCAATCCGTCGGAACGTGTCGCTCGCGCCCCTGGGGCGCGGGCCGGCGCACACCTACGGTCGAGCGCATGCGCTACGTCGCCCCGATCGTCATCGGGCTCCTCTACGTCCTGCTCATGTCCCTCATCCCCGAACCCCACCGGCGCCGCTTCAACGCCGTCATGGTCGCCGGGGCGGGCGCGGCCTACCTCAGCGGCGGCGGCCTCGGCGGCTGGGAGTTCGCCTTCACCGCCCTGTCCACCTACGTCGCCTACAAGGGCCTGGAGTCCTGGGCCTGGATCGGCGTGGGCTGGCTGCTGCACACGGCCTGGGACGTCGTGCACTGGCTCAAGGGTCATCCGATCGTCCCGTTCGTCCACGACTCCTCGTTCGGCTGCGCACTGTGCGACCCGGTGATCGCCGTGTGGTGCCTCGGCGGCGGCCGGTCGCCGTGGACGCGGATCCGCTCGCGGACCCGTACGCACCGCACCGATGAGTTCGCGTACGCCGGCCGGTCTGCCCTTCGTACGGGTGACACGCCCCTGAAGGAGTGAGACAGGCATGACCACACTGGACCTCGGGCCCCAGACCAGGATCGTGGCACGGCTCGCCGAGTCCGTGACCGACGAGCAGCTGACGGGCCCGACCCCCTGCCCGGACCTGGCGGTGCGGAACCTGCTGGGCCATCTGCTCGGGCTGTCCGTGGCCTTCCGCGACGCGGCCCGCAAGGACCTCGGCACCACGACCGACACCAACCCGAACGCCGCCGTCCCGGACATCGGCCCCGGCTGGCGCGCGGAACTGCCCAAGGCGCTGGACGAGCTGGCCGACGCCTGGCGCGACCCGGCCGCGTGGACCGGTGACACCCGGGCCGGCGGCGTGGACCTGCCGGCCGAGGTCGCCGGCGCGGTCGTCGCCGACGAACTGGTCGTCCACGGCTGGGATCTGGCTCGCGCCACGGGGCAGGAGTACGTCCCCGACCCGGCGGCGCTGGGGGCGGCGCTCACCTTCCTGCGGGCCGCCGCCAATGATCCGGGCCGGGGAAACGGGCTGTTCGGCCCGGTCGTTCCGGTACCGGAGACCGCGACGCTGCTGGAGCGGGCGGTCGGCCTGAGCGGACGGGATCCGGGGTGGCGGCCGGTGACCGGCTGAACGCCCGCGGAACTCGCCTCCGCCCGGCTTCCTTTGTCAGAAGCATTGACGAATCGCAGGCCCCCTCCTACCTTCAACGCGTCGTACTTCGTACGTCATATATGAGACGCGATATGTGAGATCCGAGAGGGCCGCATGACCTCTGTGCCCATCCCGATCCCGTCCCGCACGCAGTTCGTGCTGGACGCGATCAAACACCGCATCCTGACCGGGCAGCTGACGCCCGGTCAGGCCCTGGTCGAGACGGAACTGGCCGCGCAGTTCGGGGTGTCCAAGACCCCGGTGCGCGAGGCGCTGAAGACCCTCGCCGGGACCGGTCTCGTCGTGATGAGCCAGTACAAGGGCGTCACGGTGCGCATGGTGGACGCGGACATGGCGCGCGAGGTCTACGACGTGCGGCTGCTGCTGGAACCGGAGGCGCTGCGCAGGTCCGTGCGGCGAGGGGCCTTGCTCGACGCCGCACGCGACGCGCTGACCCGTGCCGACGCCGCCGCCGACACCGCCGAACGCTCGCTGGCCAACCGCGAGTTCCACCGCGCCCTGTACCTGCCCTGCGGCAACCCGCTGCTCAGCCGGATGCTGGACGAGGTCCGCGACCAGGCCGCCCTCGTCTCCGCCGTCGCCTGGGCCACCGACCCCTCCTGGGACCGGGAGGCCGCCGAGCACCGGGAGATCCTGCGGCTCGCGCTCGACGGTGACGCCGACGGCGCCGCGCGCGCCCTGCACGCCCACATCGCGTCCTTCGTCGAGCGCGCTTTCCCCTCGGACACCGCCCCCCACCCAGAGGAAGGTCATCGATGAGCAGCGTGACGTTCGAGGCCGGGCGGGCGGCCCTGGCCGACGTGGTGGCCATCCCGGTGACCCCCTTCGCCGAGGACGGCTCCGTCGACACCGGCACCCACCGGGCCCTGCTGCGCCGCCTGCTCGACGCCGGGATCAGGACCCTCACCCCGAACGGCAACACCGGTGAGTTCTACGCCCTCACCCCGAAGGAGCGCCGCCTCGTCACCGAGACGACCGTCGATGAGGCCGGTGACCGCGCGGCGGTCCTGGTCGGCGTCGGCCACGACCTGCCCACCGCGATCGACTCAGCCCGGCACGCCCGCGACCTCGGTGCCGGGATGGTCATGGTCCACCAGCCGGTCCACCCCTACGTCTCGGCGGCCGGCTGGGTCGACTACCACCGCGCCATCGCCGAGTCCGTGCCCGAGCTGGGCGTGGTGCCGTATCTGCGCAACGCCCAGCTGCCCGGCGCCCGGCTCGCCGAACTCGCCGGACACTGCCCGAACGTCATCGGGGTCAAATACGCCGTCCCGGACGCCGCCCGCTTCGCCGCCTTCGCGCGCGACGCCGGCCTCGACCGCTTCGTCTGGGTCGCCGGACTCGCCGAGCCGTACGCCCCCTCCTACTTCTCGGCGGGCGCCACCGGCTTCACCTCAGGACTCGTGAACGTCGCCCCGGCCGTCTCGCTGAATATGGTCGAAGCGCTTCGATCCGGTGACTACCCGGCCGCCATGAAGGTCTGGGAGCAGATCCGCCGCTTCGAGGAACTGCGCGCCGCCCACGGCTCCGCCGACAACGTCACCGTCGTCAAGGAGGCCCTCGCCGCGCTCGGCCTGTGCCGCAGGGACGTCCGCCCGCCGAGCAGGCCCCTGCCCGAGGACGAGCGCGCCGAGGTCGCCGCCATCGCCGCCGGGTGGTCCATATGAACACCCCGCGCAAGAAGCCGGAGGAACTCCGCAGCCACCAGTGGTACGGCACCGACGGACTGCGCTCCTTCAGCCACCGCGCCCGTACCCGCCAGCTGGGCTACCTCCCCGAGGAGCACCTCGGCAAGCCGGTCATCGCGATCCTCAACACCTGGTCCGACATCAACCCCTGCCATGTGCACCTGCGGGACCGCGCCCAGGCGGTGAAGCGGGGTGTGTGGCAGGCCGGCGGGTTTCCGCTGGAGTTCCCGGTCTCGACGCTGAGCGAGACCTTCCAGAAGCCGACGCCCATGCTCTACCGGAACCTGCTGGCGATGGAGACCGAGGAGCTGCTGCGGTCCTATCCCGTCGACGGCGCGGTGCTCATGGGCGGCTGCGACAAGTCGACCCCGGCCCTGCTCATGGGCGCCGCCTCCGCCGACCTGCCGGCCGTCTTCGTCCCGGCCGGGCCCATGCTCCCGGGCCACTGGCGCGGCGAGGTCCTCGGCTCCGGCACCGACATGTGGAAGTACTGGGACGACAGACGGGCCGGCCTCGTCGGTGACTGCGAGATGGCCGAGCTGGAGAGCGGCCTGGCCCGCTCGCCCGGCCACTGCATGACCATGGGGACGGCATCCACGCTGACGGCCGCGGCCGAGGCGCTCGGCGTGACCGTGCCGGGCGCGTCCAGCATCCCGGCGGTGGACTCGGGACACGAGCGGATGGCCGCCAGGGCGGGCCTGAGAGCCGTCGAACTCGTCCACGGGGACCGGCGGTTGAGTCACATCCTGACCCGCGAGGCCTTCGAGGACGCCGTCACGACCGTCCTCGGCCTCGGCGGATCCACCAACGCCGTGATCCACCTGATCGCCATGGCCGGCCGGGCCGGGGTGAAGCTCACCCTGGACGACTTCGACCGGATCGCCCGGACCGTGCCCGTCCTCGCCAACGTCCGCCCCGGCGGCCGGAAGTACCTCATGGAGGACTTCCACTTCGCCGGCGGCCTGCCCGGCTTCCTTTCCCGGATCCCCGACCTGCTCCACCTCGAGCGGCCGACGGTGTCGTACGACACCCTGCGCGAGCAGCTCGACGGCGCCCGGGTGCACCACGACGACGTCATCCGGACCCGTGACAACCCCGTCGCACCCGAGGGCGGAGTCGCCGTCCTGCGCGGCAACCTCTGCCCGGACGGCGCGGTCATCAAGCACATCGCCGCCGAGCCACGCCTGCTCGAGCACACCGGCCCGGCTGTCGTCTTCGACGACTACAAGACCATGCAGCGCACCATCAACGACCCCGCGCTCGGCATCACCGCCGACAGCGTCCTGGTGCTGCGGGGCGCCGGACCCAAGGGCGGCCCCGGCATGCCCGAGTACGGCATGCTCCCCATCCCCGACCACCTGCTCAAGCAGGGCGTGCGGGACATGGTCCGGATCTCCGACGCCCGGATGAGCGGCACGAGTTACGGCACCTGTGTGCTGCACGTGGCCCCGGAGTCGCACATCGGCGGGCCGCTGGCGCTGGTGCGCACCGGGGACCTCATCACCCTGGACGTCGACGCGCGCCGCCTCCATCTCCACGTGGACGACGCCGAGCTGGCCCGGCGCAGGTCCCGGTGGACGCCCCCGCCCGGCCGGCACGAACGTGGCTACGGCGTCCTCTACAACGGGCAGATCACCCAGGCCGACACCGGCTGTGACTTCGAGTTCCTCGCCCGGCCCGGCAAGGTGCCGGACCCGTACGCGGGCTGAATCGCCCCCGGTATCACCCTCGGCATCGCCCCCGGCCCACAGCGTCGCACGGCCGAGATCTCGAACAACGATCGGAAGTCGCTTACTGCGAACGGAGAACAGTCATGGCCCAAGCCGCAGCCGTGGCGAAACCGCCCGCGCCACCCCGGCGGCGCCGTGCCTCCGCGACCCCGCGCAGGCTGCCGTACCTGCTGATCGCCCCGGCGGCCCTGCTGATGCCGGGCTTCATCGCCTACCCGGTGCTCAGCGTCTTCTACTACAGCCTGCAGAACTACAACCCGACCAAGCCGTGGCGGAACGGCTTCGCGGGCTTCGGCAACTTCACCCGGGCCTTCGCCCACGACCCCCAGTTCTGGGACACGCTGACCTTCAGCGCCAAGTGGGTCGTGGCCGAGGTCGGGCTGCAGCCGCTGTTCGGTCTGGCGCTGGCGCTGGTCGTCAACCAGACCTTCGCCGGCGGGCGCTGGGCCGGGCCCTGGTCTTCTCCCCGTGGGCCGTCTCCGGCGTGCTGACCTCCGGGATCTGGGTGCTGCTCTACAACTCCCAGACGGGCATCATCCGTTACCTCGCCGACCTGGGCATGGGGTCGTACGGCACCAGCTGGCTCTCGGACACCTCCACGGTCCTTCCGGCCGCGGTCGTCGCCGATCTGTGGCCGGGCGTGCCCTTCTTCGCGATCCTCATCCTCGCCGACCTCCAGTCCGTCTCCAAGGACCTGTACGAGGCCGCCGAGGTCGACGGGGCAAGCAGGATCAAGCAGTTCTGGCACATCACCCTGCCCCACCTGAGGGACGCCATCGTCCTGTCCACGCTGCTGCGCGCGGTGTGGGAGTTCAACAACGTCGACCTGCTCTACACCCTGACCGGCGGCGGTCCGGCGGCGGTCCGGCGGGGGAGACCACGACCCTGCCCCTCTACATCGCCCACACCAGCGTCGACGCCCACAACTTCGGCTACGCCTCCGCGCTGACCACGGTGGCGTTCGTGATCCTGCTCTTGGCTCGATCGTCTATCTGCGGCTGAGCAAGTTCGGAGGTGAGACCAAGTGATCACCGAGGTCGCTCCCGCGCCCGAGCGCACGGCGCCCGAGCCCGCCCGGCCCCGCGGAAGGCGCCGCGCCTGGGACGAGGTCCCGCGCTGGCAGATCTACGTCATCTCCACCGCGTCCTTCGTCTCCACGGACGCCACCACCGTCTACGACGCCCGCTCGTCGGACGGCTCCCTGCCGGGCACGACGTTCCTGACGACGGGCAGCACGACGATCGGCGCGACGATGAACTGACCGTCGGCGGCAAAAAGCGTATCGATCGGATAACAGCACTCGCAGGCACCGGTGTTATGCGCGTAGACAGTCTCCGACCTGGTACATCACTCTCATCCACCAGATCCGGAGAATCCATGCGGAAGTCCCACAGAGTCGTCGCAGCCGGTGCCGCCTGTGCTCTCGCCGGCGTCGCGCTGTACGGCGCGGGCGCGGCCACCGCCGGGCAGTCCACGGCGAACTCCACCCACGAGCCCTACAACATGGGGCAGTTGGTGAAGGACATAGACACCTACTACGGCACGACCGCTGACAGCAACGGCGTCTACCAAGCGTCCCCGGACAGCCCGTACGCCAAGGACCTGGCGCAGCTCGACGCCGACGCCAAGCGCTACATCGACAAGGCGGCCCGCAAGGCGCGCCGCCACGGCGAGAAGCCGGCCGTCATGTTCGACATCGACGACACGCTGCTGCTCAGCCTCGACTACGAGAAGCGCTACAACTACACGTACAACCCCACCACGTGGAACGACTACGTGAACCGCGCCGACCGGCCGGCCGTCTTCGGCAGCCCCGAACTGGTGCAGTACGCCGAGTCCAAGGGCGTCGAGGTCTTCTACAACTCGGGTCTGTCGGAGGCGCAGCGCGCCGCCGCCGTCGCCAACCTGAAGAAGGTCGGCGCCGATGTGAACCTCGACGCCGGCCACATGTTCCTCAAGGACAAGGCCAACCCGCCGGCCTACCTGAGCGACTGCGCCACCCCGGGCACCTGGAACTGCACGACCGTCCAGTACAAGTCCGGCACCCGCAAGCACATCGAGGACGACCTCGGGTACGAGATCATCGCCAACTTCGGTGACCAGTACTCGGACCTCGACGGCGGCTACGCCGACCACAGGTACAAGATCCCGAACCCGACGTACTTCGTCGGCTGACCTCAGCCGTACGTCCTGAGCAGGGGCTCGTACTGCGCCCCCGTCACCGGCAGCACCGTGCCGTGGCGGGGGCCCGCCGGCGGCGGGTCCCGGGCGAGCGCGGATCGAGCGGTCAACTGTGCGGTGCGAAGCCGCCCTTCACCGCGTACTGCTTGCCCTCCGCGGTGCCCGTGATCGTGTAGCTGTCGTCCTTCGCGTCCCGGCCGCCGCGTTCGTGGTCGTACTGCCCCGCGAACACCCACTGGCCCGCGGGGACGGTGCGGCCGTCCTCGAGGGTCCAGGTGTAGATGAGGAAGCCGTCCCGCTCCTGCACCGTCTGGGTGAAGTCCGTCTCCGGGAGGGACCGCCAGGCTCCCGTCGAGGACACCCCGCCGCTCTGCGCGACCTTCAACTCCACCGTGAGGGACGAAAGCCGCTCCGAGGTCTTCAGGGTCAGATCGCTCTGCGCCCAGAAGTCGTTGCTGTGCGGGTCGACCGAGCCGTCGGACCACAGCGGGCCGTCCTGCTCGCGGCGGGCCACGGGCGGCTGTACGGAGGCTTCCGGAGTCCGGGACGGTGCGGAGTCCGGTGCGGGCGTCGCCCGTGGGGCACCCGCGCTGGGGGCCGGGCCGGCGGAGTGCGCCGGTGGGTGGGCCGTCGCCGCGCCCGGTGACGGTGTGGGCGTCGGTGACACCGCCACCGTCTGCTGGGCCGGCGCGTCGTCCTTCACGGCCGACGCCACCGCGTACCCCCCGACGGCGAGCACCCCCGCGACGGCCGCCGTGGCGGCGACCACCCGCACCCAGCCGAGCACCGGCGGGCGCGTGGCCCGGTGCTCGGGGCGGGCGGCGCCGGAAGGTGCGGTCATGCCGCGTTCCACGCGGGCCAGGATGCGCGCGCGGTCGGGTTCGTGGGCCTTGGCCGCCTCCTGCAGCCGGGCGCGCAGCTCGTCGTGCACGTCCTGCTGCCTCATCGGTTCCTTCCTCCGCTCTCGCCGCCCCGGGCCGCCATCGCCGCGTGCATCCGCCGCGGATCGCCCTGGGGGCCGAGCAGTCGTTGCAGCTCGGCCATGCCCTTGGACGTCTGGCTCTTAACCGTACCCACCGACACCCCGAGCGCGAGCGCGGTGTCCTTCTCCGAGAGGTCGAAGGCGTGCCGCAGCACCACGCACGCCCGTTTGCGGAACGGCAGTCTGCGCAGCGCCTCCTGCACGTCCACCACGCCGGCCACGTCCGGGTTCTCGGTCTTCTCCTCGCGGTGCGACCAGAACAGCGCGATCCGGCGCCGCTCGCGCACCGCACTGCGGATCCGGGTGCGGGCCAGGTTGGCGACCACGCCCCGCGCGTACGCCACCGGATGGTCGGCGGCGCGCACCCGGTCCCAGCGGTGCCACAGGGCCAGCAGGGCGTCCGCCGCCAGGTCGTCGGCGGCGTCCGGCTCACCGGTCAACAGGTGGGCCAGGCGGGCGAGTTCGGCGTAGTGCCGGTCGAAGAAGGCATGGAACTCCACGGAGGCGGCGTCGTCGACGACTGTGCCCACGGGTGACCTCTTCTCGGTGCGGCGGCTGCGAGCGTCTGTGAGTGTCATGTGAATGACATGCGAGGGTCCCAAGGAGCCCCGGACGGAGATCCGGAGCGTAGCAGTGATCGTTTTGTGTGCCTCGTACGGGGGGTCGGACACCGTATGGTCCACCGAACTCGATTCCGTAACACGCAGAAAACCTGAATCAGGTTGAACAGGGGAACAATCCAGCCAGCATCCGCACAGCGCCCGTCAGGCAACGAGGAGTTGGACCATGTCCCCAGCGTGGCACGGCATCGACCGTCACTTCAGCATCTCCGCACGTGGATCCACGGTCGGCCGCGAGATACGCGGCGGTTTCGCCACGTTCTTCACCATGGCCTACATCCTTGTCCTGAATCCGATCATCCTGGGCAGTGCCAAGGACAAGTACCAGCACACCCTCGACACCGGCCAACTCGCCACCGCCACCGCGCTGGTGGCCTGTGTGATGACGATCGTCATGGGCGTCGGCGGCAACCTCCCGCTCGCCATCGCCGCCGGCCTCGGCCTGAACGCCGTCGTCGCCTTCCAGCTGGCGCCGCTGATGAGCTGGCCCGACGCGATGGGCCTAGTGGTCCTGGAGGGACTGATCATCTGCCTGCTGGTCCTCACCGGGCTGCGACAAGCCATCATGAACGCGATCCCGCAGCAGCTGAAGCAGGCCATCGGCGTCGGCATCGGCCTGTTCATCGCCTTCATCGGCTTCGTCGACGCCGGCTTCGTCAGCCGGATCCCCGACGCCGCGAACACCACCGTGCCCGTGCAGCTCGGCGCCGTCGGACGGCTCACCGGCTGGCCCGTGCTGGTCTTCTGTCTCGGCGTGCTGCTGACCATCGGCCTGCTCGCCCGGAAGGTGAAGGGCGCGATCCTCATCAGCATCGTGACGATGACCCTCGTCGCGATCGTCATCAACGCCGTCGCCGACATCAAGAGCTGGGGCCTGACCACACCCAAGGTCCCGGACAAGATCGTCGCCGCCCCGGACTTCGGGCTGATCGGTCACTTCAGCCTGTTCGGCGGCTTCGGCAAGGCCGGCGTACTCACCGCCGTCCTGCTCGTCTTCACCCTGATCCTGTCGGACTTCTTCGACGCCATGGGCACGATCGTCGGCATCAGCGCCGAGGCCGGGCTGCTCGACGAGAAGGGGCAGGTGCCCGGCATCGGCCGCGTGCTGTTCATCGACGGTGCCGCCGCCGTCGCCGGCGGTCTCGGCTCCGCCTCCTCCAACACCGCCTACATCGAGTCGGCGGCCGGCGTCGGCGAGGGCGCCCGCACCGGCCTCGCCAACCTCGTCACCGGCGGCCTGTTCGGCCTCGCCCTCTTCCTCACCCCGCTGCTCACCATCGTCCCGCTCCAGGCGGCGGCCCCCGCGCTGATCGCGGTGGGCTTCTTGATGATGACCCACGTCAAGCACATCGACTGGGACCGCTACGAGATCGCCATCCCGGCGTTCCTCACCATCGCGGCGATGCCGTTCACCTACTCCATCACCGACGGCATCGGGGCCGGGTTCCTGTCCTACGTCCTCATCAAGACGGTGCTGGGCAAGGCGCGGGAGGTCAACTGGCTGCTGTGGGCGGTGTCGGTGCTGTTCCTGGTGTACTTCGCCATCGATCCGGTGGAGCAGGTGCTCGGGGTGAAGTAGCGCCTCAGCTCTTCAGCGCCGCCCGCATCATCGCCTTCGCCACCGGCGCGGCCAGCCCGTTGCCGCTGACCTCCGACCTCGCCGCGTCCGACTGCTCCACCATCACGGCCACGGCGACCTCCTTGCCGGAGCTGTCGGACTTGCCGAAGGAGGTGAACCAGGCGTACGGCGTCTTGCTGTTGTTCTCGCCGTGCTGGGCGGTTCCGGTCTTGCCGCCGACGGTGACGCCGTCGATCAGGGCGTTCGTGCCCGTGCCGTCCTTGACGACCGTCTCCATGGCCGACTGGAGCTGCCCGGCGGTGGCGGAGCTGACGACCTGCCGGGTCCCGGCGTCGGAGTCGTAGTCGTGCAACACATCACCGCCGCTGTCGGTGAGCTGCGACACCATGTGCGGCGAGACCAGCTTGCCGCCGTTGGCTATGGCGGCTGAGACCATGGCCATCTGGAGCGGGGTCGCGGTCACATCGAACTGGCCGATGCCAGAGAGCCCGGTCTGCGCCTTGTCCATGTGGGAGGGGTACACACTGGCGTAGGCCCGCACCGGCACATCGAGCTGGTCGTCGTTGAAGCCGAACTTCTCGGCCATGGCCCTCACCTTGTCCTGCCCGAGGTCGACGGCCATCTTGCCGAAGACGTTGTTGCAGGAGTACTGCAGGGCGACCCGGATCGGGGCGTTCTCGCACGGGGCCGACGCGTTCTCGTTCGCCAGCGGCCGCACCGTGCCCGGCAGGGTGTACGGGTTGGGGCTGTCGGTGTGCTCGTCCACGTTCTTGTAGAGCCCGTCCTCCAGCGCGGCCGCCGCCACGACCAGCTTGAACGTCGAACCCGGCGGCAGCGGCTGGCGCAGCGCGCGGTTGGTGAGCGGCTTGTCCTTGTCCGCGCCCAGCTGCTTCCAGGCGGTCCCGGCCGTGTTGGCGTCCGTGAGCGAGGAGGGGTCGTACGACGGCGTCGAGACCACCGCGAGGATCTTGCCGGTCTTCGGGTCGATCGCGACGGCCGCGCCCTTCTTGCCGCCGAGGGCCTGGTAGGCGGCCTTCTGCACGGCCGGGTCGATCGTGGTGAGCACGTTGCCCGGGTCGGCGCGCTTGCCGGTGAGGGTGTCCAGCACGTTCTTCAGACGGGTGTCCGTGCCGTTGAGCAGGTCCTGGTAGATGCCCTCCAGCTGGGTGGGGGCGTAGGCCTGCGAGGCGTAGCCCGTCACCGCGGCGTAGAGCCTGCCGTCCGTGTACGTCCGTTTGTACGCGAGGTCGCTTCCCTTCGTCCGGGCCGAACCGGTGATCGCGTTGCCGGCCACGATGATGTTCCCGAGCGGCTGCGAGTACGTCTGGATCGCGTTCCGCCGGTTGTCGTTGTCGTCCGCGAGGGCCTTGCCGTCGTAGAACTGCACCCACGTCGCCCTGACCAGCAGAGTGAGCACGAGCAGCAGCGCGAAGACGGACGCCCGCCTGATCGTCTTGTTCATCCCGACCAGGAAGACGACCGGGAAGGGGCCGATCGTTCCCGTACGCCCGTTTTCTCATCGGACGCTCAGGAAAACCGGCCCCCGCGTGTCCCGCGCGGTCAGAGCCGGCGCGTCGCCAGCGCCAGCCGGTCGCGCGCGTCGAACAGCGCGTCCTTGATCATCTGCTCGTGGGCGGGGGTCAGCCGGGCCACCGGAACCGAGCAGCTGATCGCGTCCCGGGCCGGGGTGCGGTACGGGATCGCCACGCCGAAGCAGCGCAGGCCCAGCGTGTTCTCCTCGCGGTCGACCGCGAAGCCCTGCTCCCGGACCTGGTGCAGCTCCTCGATGAGCTTCTCGCGGTCGGTGGTGGTGTGCTCGGTGAGGGCCGGGAGGGTCTCCGGGAGCAGTTTGCGGACCTGCTCGTCGGAGTACGTGGCGAGGATCGCCTTGCCGAGGGACGTGGAGTGCGCGGGCAGCCGGCGGCCGACCCGGGTGAAGGGGCGCAGATAGTGCTGCGACTGGCGGGTGGCCAGGTAGACGACGTTCGTGCCGTCGAGGCGGGCCAGGTGGATCGTCTCCGTGGTGTCGTCCGACAGCCGGTCCAGTGTCGGGCGGGCCGCGGCGACCACCTCGTCGCCGTCGATGTACGACGTGCCGACCAGCAGCGCCCGCACCCCGATGCCGTACCGCGTGCCGGTCGCGTCCGTCTCCACCCAGCCCAGCTCCACGAGCGTGCGCAGCAGCATGTACAGACTGGACTTGGGGTACCCGACGGCCTCCTGGACCGCCGCGAGGGAGTGCATACCGGGCCGGCCGGCGAAGTACTCGAGCAGCTCAACGGTCCGTACCGCGGACTTGACCTGCGCGCCGCCCGCCGTGTCGCCTGCCGTCATCGCCCTTGACCCCTTCGTTCGACGAGGGCCTGGATATTCAGGACCCGAGATATGTAGTCTCCGAGCAGCGAATTCATCATCAGAGACAGTGTTCAGTATATCGAACGCGGCTGATGGGTGACCCAGTTGAGCACGGCCTTGTTTGGAGGGGACCCGCGGTGGCAGCAGCACCAGTCTGGAGTGTCGACCCGCGCACCGGGAAGCAGCGCGAACAGGTTGCGGTGGAGGCCACAGCCCAGGAGGTGGACGCGGCGGTCCGGGCGGCCCACGCCGTGCGCGGAGCGCTCGCCGACCGCGCGGTGCGCTCCGCGTTCCTGCGCACGGCCGCCGCGGGCCTGGACGCGGCGCGGGACGCCCTGGTCGAGACCGCCGACGCCGAGACCGCGCTCGGCCCGGTCCGGCTGACCGGAGAACTCGCCCGCACCGGCTACCAGTTGCGGGCCTTCGCGGACGTCGTCGACGAGGGTGCCTTCCTCGACGTCGTCATCAACCACCCCGACGACACCGCCACCCCGCCGATTCCGGACCTGCGGCGCTACAAGGTGCCGCTCGGTGTCGTCGCCGTCTACTCCGCCTCCAACTTCCCCTTCGCCTTCTCCGTCGCGGGCGGCGACACCGCGAGCGCGCTCGCCGCGGGCTGCCCGGTCGTCGTCAAGGCCCACCCCGACCACCCGGCCCTGTCCGAGCTGGTCGCCAAGGTGCTGCGCCGGGCCGCCGCCGAGCACGGCATCCCCGAGGGCGTCGTCGGCCTCGTGCACGGCTTCGAGGCGGGCGTCGAGCTGATCAGGCACCCGCTGGTCGCCGCCGCGGGCTTCACCGGGTCGGTCCGGGGCGGTCGCGCACTGTTCGACGCCGCCGCCGCGCGTCCGGTGCCGATCCCGTTCCACGGCGAACTGGGCTCGCTGAACCCGGTCCTGGTGACCGAGGCGGCCGTCGCCGAGCGGGCCGAGGCGATCGGCTCCGGGCTGGCCGGGTCCATGACGCTCGGGGCCGGCCAGTTCTGCGTGAAGCCCGGCCTCGTCCTCGTGCCGTCCGGCGCGGGCGGCGACCGGCTGGTGAAGTCCCTCACCGACGCCGTCAGCGACACCGACGCCGGGGTCCTGCTCGACCACCGCATGCGGGACAACTTCGTCGCCGGGGTCCGGGAGCGGAGCGGCCTGGCGGACGTCGAGACGCCGGTCACGCCGGGCGCGGGCGGTGAGCACACGGTCAGCGCGGGGTTCCTCACGGTGCCGGCGCAGAAGCTGACCGAGCAGGGGGCGTACGACCTGCTGCTCGAGGAGTGCTTCGGGCCGGTCACCGTCGTGGCCCGCTACGCCGACGAGGCGGAGGCGGCGGCGGTGCTGTCGCGGCTGCCGGGAAACCTCACCGCGACCGTGCAGCTGTCCGCCGAGGAGGCGGCCGGGCAGGGGCGCGGTGCGGAACTCCTCGCCGAGCTGACGCCGCTGGCCGGGCGGGTGGTCGTGAACGCGTGGCCCACGGGTGTCGCCGTGGCGCCGGCCCAGCATCACGGCGGTCCGTACCCGGCGACGACCTCCATGTCGACGTCCGTGGGCGGTACGGCCGTCGAGCGGTGGCTGCGGCCGGTGGCCTACCAGAACGCGCCCACCGCCCTCTTGCCGGCCGAGCTGAGGGACGAGAACCTCCTGGGGCTGCCCCGGCGGTTCAACGGGGTTCTGGAACGGTAGGGCACTGGCACAATCGGGCGATGGACGTGGAACTTCCCGAACTGCCTTTCCCCTTGCGCACATACGGACCCGAGGGGCACTGGTCCTACGAGGACGGCGTACTGACCGGATGGGCCGGGCCCCGGCAGGACCGGTTCGTCACGCCCACCGGTGAGGCCCTCGACCCCGCCGGTGACGCGCCCCGGCTGCTGGGGGCGCCCGAGGGGGACTTCCAGCTGATCGCCCGGGTGACCGTGGGCTTCCGGGCGGCCTTCGACGCCGGCGTGCTGTACGTGCACGTCGGCGAGCGGGCCTGGGCCAAGCTGTGCCTGGAGTACTCCCCGGACGTGCCCACCGTGTGCACGGTGGTCACCCGGGGACACTCCGACGACGCCAACTCCTTCACCGTGGACGGCAGTTCGGTGTGGCTGCGGGTCAGCCGGACCGGGCGGGCCATCGCCTTCCACGCCTCCCGGGACGGTGCGCGGTGGACCTTCGTCCGGCTGTTCACCCTGGGCGACGAGAAGGAGACCGACGCGGCCCTGGTCGGCTTCATGACGCAGTCGCCGATGGGGGAGGGGTGCGTGGTGACGTACGACCACATAGAGGTCAGGCCGAGCTGGCCCCAGGACCTGAGGGACGGGAGTTAGGGGGTACCTGCGACGTGCCGGCGGGTACGGAACCGCACCGCACGGAACCGCACCGCGCGGGCGCGCGTCCTCGACGGCATGATCAGTGACCGGATGACGGGCGCCCGCGTGATCCGCACGGCCGTGCCCGCCGAGGCCGAGGTGATCGCCGCACTGCATCACCGGGCGCGCTCGACGTACTACCCGGACGGCCTCCCGGACGACGGCATCGACTGGACCGCCGCCTGGCGCAGCGCCGTCGGACGGCCCGATGGGCAGGTGCTGTGCGTCGTCGACCAGGGCGCCATCACCGCCATCGCTTCCTTCCGGCCTCCGGCGGACGGCCCCGCCGACGTGGTCAGGCTGTTCCAGTTCCACGTCGACCCCGACCGCTGGCGCACCGGCATCGGTACCGACCTGCACGCGGCCTGTGTGGAGCAGTGGCGCGCCGATCGAATGCGGAGTGCGGTGCTCGACGTGCACGTGGACAACCGGCGTGCCCAGGCCTTCTACGCCCGCCTCGGCTGGGTCCCCGATCCGGAGAACCCGCCGGCCGACGGCGACCACCACCTGTTCCTGCGCTTCTCCGTGCCTGGGGAATGAACGGGGCTGCTTGAACGTTCACGTACTGGCGCGGGGAGAGTCCTCGCGCCCGTACGACCCGGAGAAGAGCCGTGAGCATGCGCGTCGAGATCTGGACGGACATCGCCTGTCCCTGGTGCTACGTCGGAAAGGCGCGGTTCGACAAGGCCCTCGCCGCCTTCCCGCACCGCGACGAGGTCGAGGTCGTGCACCGCTCCTTCGAGCTGGACCCGGGCCGCGCCAAGGGCGACGTCCAGCCGGTGATCACCATGCTCACCAAGAAGTACGGCATGAGCGAGGCGCAGGCCGAGGCGGGCGAGGACAACCTGGGCGCCCAGGCCGCCGCCGAGGGCCTGGACTACCGCACGCGCGGCCGCGACCACGGCAACACCTTCGACATGCACCGCCTGCTGCACTTCGCCAGGGAGCGGGGCGTCCAGGACGAGCTGATCCAGATCCTGTACCGGGCGAACTTCGCCGAGGAGCGGTCCGTCTTCACCGAGGGCGACGAGCGTCTGGTCGAGCTGGCCGTGGAGGCCGGGCTGGACGCGGAGGCCGTCCGCGCCGTGCTCGCCGACCCGGCCCGCTACGCCGACGAGGTCCGCGCCGACGAACGCGAGGCGGCCCAGCTCGGCGCGAACGGCGTGCCCTTCTTCGTCCTCGACCGCACCTACGGCGTCTCCGGCGCCCAGCCCGCCGAGGTCTTCACCCAGGCCCTCACCCAGGCCTGGGGCGAGCGGACCCCGCTGAAGCTGGTGGACCAGGACGGGGCACAGGCCTGCGGGCCGGACGGGTGCGCCGTACCGCAGCAGGACTGAAACCGCAGGCCAGGGCGGATGTATAAGGCTCGCTAAGCGAATCCACGTACATTTTCGCGATGGACGGGAGGTGCCGTGCCCCGCACAGTAGGGGCATGGAGACCTTCGAGAGCCTCGTCCGTGCCGAGTTCAGCCCGAAGAACACCTTTCTGAACACCGCGAGCAGCGGCCTGCTGCCCGCCCGTACCGTCACCGCCCTGCACGAAGCAGTGACGATCAGGGCCGAGGGCCGGCCGCTGGATCCGCTGTTCGAGGACGTGGAACTGGCCCGCGCCGCGTTCGCCCGGCTCGCCGGGGTGCCGGTGGCCCGGGTGGCGGCCGGGGCGTCGGTCGCCTCCCAGACCGGGCTGGTCGCCGCCTCGCTGCCCGCCGGCGCCGAAGTCCTCACCGCCGAGGACGACTTCACCTCCGTGATCAACCCCTTCTACACGCGGGGCGACCTCAAGGTCCGTGCCGTACCGCTGGAGCGGCTCGCCGAGTCCGTGCGGCCCGGCACCGCGCTCGTCGCGGTCAGTGCCGCCCAGTCCGCCGACGGGCGGGTCGCCGACCTGCCCGCCCTGCGCGAGGCGGCCCGGGCGCACGGCACGCGCACCTACATCGACTTCTCCCAGGCCGCGGGCTGGCTGCCGATGGAGGCCGGGGCCTACGACTTCACGGTCTCCACGACCTTCAAGTGGCTGCTCGGCCCGCACGGGGCCGCCTTCCTCGTCGTCCCCGAGGACTTCGGGGGCCTCGCCCCGCTGCTGGCGGGCTGGGTCGCGGCCGAGGAGCCCTGGGACAGCTGCTACGGCCCGGTGGCCGAACTCGCCCGTTCGGCACGGCGGTTCGACGTCAGCCCCGCCCTGTTCACCTACACCGGTGTGCGCCACTCCCTCGCCCTGATCGAGGAACTGGGCGTGACCGCCGTGCAGGCCCACGACCTGGCCCTCGCCGACCGGTTCCGGGCCGGACTCGGCTCGCTCGGCCACGCCCCCCTGCCCGCCCCCGGCTCGGCCATCGTCTCCGTCCCCGGACTGGGCGGGCGCCAGGGCGAGTTGAGCCGTGCCGGCATCGAGGTGTCCAACCGTGCAGGCAACCTGCGGGCCTCGTTCCACCTCTACAACACGCCCGCGGACGTGGACCGGCTGCTGGACGTGCTGGCCGGCTGACGAAACGGCCGGGCCGGAGCCCCTCGTCCCACACGAGGAGGCCCCGGCCCGGTGCTCGGGCGGGTTGCCGCGGGCTACCGCACCGGCGTGAAGTCCCTCGCCCCGATGAACTCCGGCCTGCGCACCGGTGCCGCGAACGGCTCGACGGCGGCGTTCTCCACGCTGTTGAACACGATGAAGACGTTGCTGCGCGGGAACGGCGTGATGTTGTCGCCGGAGCCGTGCATGCAGTTGCAGTCGAACCAGGTCGCCGAACCGGCCTTGCCCGTGAAGAGCTTGATGCCGTACTCGCTCGCCATCTTGGTCAGCGCCTCGTCCGAGGGCGTGCCCGCGTCCTGCATCTGCAGGGACTTCTTGTAGTTGTCCTTGGGCGTGGCGCCGGCGCAGCCCAGGAACGTCCGGTGCGAGCCCGGCATGATCATCAGGCCGCCGTTGGTGTCGTGGTTCTCGGTCAGCGCGATCGAGACGGACACCGTGCGCATGTTCGGCAGGCCGTCCTCGGCGTGCCAGGTCTCGAAGTCCGAGTGCCAGTAGAAGCCGCTCGCGCCGAAACCGGGCTTGACGTTGATCCGGGACTGGTGGACGTACACGTCCGAACCGAGGATCTGCCGGGCCCGGCCGACCACGCGCGGATCGCGCACCAGGCTCGCGAACACCTTGCTGATCCGGTGCACCTCGAAGACCGAGCGGATCTCCTGCGACTTCGGCTCGACGATCGAGCGCTCGTCGGCCCGGATCGCCGGGTCGGCGACCAGCCGCTCCAGCTCCTGCCGGTAGACCTCGACCTCGTCGGGGGTGATCAGCTGCTCGATCGCGAGGAAGCCGTCACGCTCGTACGACTGGAGATCGGCGGCCGGGACCGGGCCGGGCGTGTCCGGGGAGCCCCAGACGACCGGGTCCTGCCGGGGGACGGTGACCTCGGTGGCGCCGCGGCTGGGGTACAGATCGGTGTCGGTGGCAGTGGTCATCGTGTCTCACACCTCCTCGGGCTCGGTGAGCAGCGGGTAGACGCCGTTCTCGTCGTGGTCCTCCCGTCCGGTCACGGGCGGGTTGAACACGCAGACGCAGTGGAAGTCCTCCTTGACCCGCAGCGTGTGCCGCTCATGGCCGTCGAGGAGGTACATGGTGCCGGGCGTGATCGTGTACGTCTTCCCGGTCTCGTGGTCGGTGAGTTCGGCCTCACCCTTGGTGCAGACGACGGCCTCGATGTGGTTGGCGTACCACATCGATGTCTCCGTCCCGGCGTACAGGATGGTCTCGTGCAGGGAGAAGCCGACCCGCTCCTTGGCGAGGACGATCCGCTTGCTCTCCCAGGTACCGGACTTCGCCTTGACGTGCCGGTCGGTGCCTTCGATGTCCTTGAACGATCGGACGATCACGGTGCTGTCTTTCCTCCTTGCTGACTTGCTGACCTGCTGACCTGCTGATCAGGCGGTTTCGCGGACGGCGCGGGCGAGGACCCGGAGGCCCTCGTCCAGCTCGTCCGGCGTGATGGTGAGGGCCGGCAGCAGCTTGACGACCTCGCCCTCCGGGCCGGACGTCTCGATGAGCAGCCCGAGTTCGAAGGCCCGCCGGGCGATCTTCGAGGCCCGCGCCTTGTCGTGGAACTCCATGCCCCACACCAGGCCGCGGCCGCGGTACTCCTTGACGTCGGCGAGGTTCTCCTCGGTGATCGAGATCAGCGCCTGCTCGACCTGCTCGCCCCGGGCCCGGGTCTGCTTCTCCATCGCCGAGCCGTCGGCCCAGTACGTCTCCAGTGCCGCGGTCGCGGTGACGAACGCGGGGTTGTTGCCGCGGAAGGTGCCGTTGTGCTCGCCCGGCTCCCACACGTCCAGCTCGGGCTTGAACAGGCACAGCGACATCGGCAGCCCGTAGCCGCTGATCGACTTGGAGACGGTGACGATGTCCGGCGTGATGCCCGCCTCCTCGAAGGAGAAGAAGGCGCCGGTGCGGCCGCAGCCCATCTGGATGTCGTCGACGATCAGCAGCATGTCCTGCCGCTCGCACAACTCCTTGAGCGCGCGCAGCCATTCGGGCCGGGCCACGTTGATGCCGCCCTCGCCCTGCACGGTCTCCACGATCACCGCGGCGGGCTTGTTGAGCCCGGAGCCCTGGTCCTCCAGGAGCCGCTCGAACCACAGGAAGTCCGGGACCGTGCCGTCGAAGTAGTTGTCGAACGGCATCGGGGTGCCGTGCACCAGCGGGATGCCGGCGCCGGCCCGCTTGAAGGCGTTGCCGGTGACGGCGAGGGAGCCCAGTGACATGCCGTGGAAGGCGTTCGTGAACGACACGATCGCCTCCCGGCCCTTCACCTTGCGGGCCAGCTTCAGCGCCGACTCCACGGCGTTGGTGCCCGTCGGACCCGGGAACATGACCTTGTACGGCAGATCGCGCGGGCGCAGCACGAGGTCCTGGAAGGTCTGCAGGAACGACCGTTTGGCCGTCGTCGACATGTCCAGGCCGTGGGTGACCCCGTCGCGATCCAGATAGTCGATCAGCGCCCGTTTGAGTACGGCGTTGTTGTGGCCGTAGTTGAGTGAGCCGGCCCCGGCGAAGAAGTCGAGGTAGGCATGACCGTCCTCGTCGAACATCCGGCTGCCCTGTGCGCGGTCGAAGACCGTGGGCCAGCCGCGGCAGTAGCTGCGCACCTCGGACTCGAGGGTCTCGAAGACGCTGAGGTCGGGCTGGGTGATGGTCACGGTGAATCGCTCCTCAGTGGGGCTTCAGTGGGGGGTGACGTCGGTCAACGGGCCGATGCGGTACAGGACTTCGGGGTCGTGCGGGCCGTCCGGGAACAGCTCGGCGGGGAACAGCACCTCGCGTTCGAGGTGCGCCCCGTGCCGGGCGGCGAACGAGGTGAACAGCCGCTCGGAGGCGGTGTTGCCCGGCGTGATCGTCGTCTCCACGCCGGTGACGCCGCGCTCGGCGACCAGTCGTGCGGTCAGCCCGTCCAGCAGTGCGGCGGCGATGCCGAGGCCCCGGTGGGCGGAGTCGACGGCCACCTGCCAGACGAGCAGGGTGTGCGGGCGGTCGGGCCGCACGTAGCCGGTGACGAATCCGACCGGTTCCCCGTCCGCACCGCGCGCGACCGCCGAGGTGCCGGCGAAGTCCCGGCACCACAGCAGATAGCTGTACGAGGAGTTCAGGTCGAGGGTTTTCGAGTCCTTGGCGAGACGCCAGAGCGCGGCTCCGTCGGTCACCGCCGGATGGTCGATGAGCAGGTCTGCGGGTGCGGCAGTCATGCGGCACGAATTTAGCGAAGCGAATTAGGAAATGCACGGCCGTGGTCTCTGTGCGACACAGAAGGGGAGGCGGAATGTCCGGATCGACCCGCATCAAATCGGGGCAAAAGCACCGCGCTGTGGAGTGTGTCACACTATGGAAACCGTCAGAAAACCGCCAAGAAACTCACCTGTTTAGGCTCGCAAAAAGCGGGCAGAAGAAGATGGGAAGCTGTCACCCGGGAAATTGGCGGAAATTGTGAAACTAAATTGAATTCAGGCTCCGGTGGTCCTGTCGATTCGTTCACGCAGAATGTCGGCATGCCCGGTGTCACACGCCGAGGGCCGCCCCAATGGCCGCCAGGCACCTCTGCACCGTCTCCGGCGAAGCATCCGCCCCGTAATGGTTGACCCGGATCATCTCCTTGGCCAGCGCCCCACCGCCGGCGGCGATCGGCAACGTCGGGTCCTCGGCCAGCGCGCGCGCCACCAGCTCCGAGGCGACCACGCCCGACGGCACCCGCAGGGTCGTGGCGACGGGCGCCGCGTCCTTCTCCTCGTGGACGTACGGCTCAAGCCCGCCACCCAGGGCGACCGCACCGGCCCGCGTGGCCAGCGCGGCGCTCCGGTGCCGGTCCATCACCACAGCTGGCCCCACCGACTCGATCCGCTCCAGACACGCCTCCAGCGCCAGCATCTCCAGCTGGGCCGGGGCGTGCGGCAGGGCCTTGCGGCCGGCGTCGGTCCAGCGCTCCTTCCAGTCCAGCAGGGAGAGGTAGGAGCGGCGCGGCGCGTTCGGGTTGGCCGCCATCCGGGCCCAGGCCCGCTCGCTCACCGAGATCGCCGACACACCCGCCGGTCCGCCCATCGCCTTCTGCGCCCCGATCACGCACAGGTCCACGCCCCACGCGTCGGGCAGCACCGGCTCCGCGCCCACGGAGGCGACCGCGTCCAGGTAGAACAGCGCGCCGTGCGCCCGTACCACCTCGCCGATCTCCGCGACGGGGTTGGTGTTGCCGGTCGCCGCCTCGGCGTGGACGAGGGAGACGAAGTCGATCCCGGGATGCTCGGCGAGCGCCTCGCGGACCTGCTCGGCCGTCACCGCCGTGTGGAAGGGGACGGAGATGTCGTGGACGGTCGCGCCGCAGGAGCGCAGCCAGTGGCCGAAGGTCTGGCCGTACGGGCCCGTGATCACGTTCAGCGCCACCGTGCCCGGACCGGCCGCCGCGCGGATCGCGCCCTCCAGCGGCAGCAGTGCCTCGCCCTGGGTGATCAGCACGTCCTGGCGGGTGTCCAGCAGCCGGGCCACCCCGTCCTCGATGGCGGCGAAGCGCTCGGCACTCAGCGGGGGCAGGTCGAGGAAGGGGTGGGTCACGGCGCTCTCTCTTCGTTCAGCGGTCGGTTCGTGGCGTCGACTCCCCCGATCTTAGGTGCAACGGCTTCGTAACCATGGGTTTGATTTGAGAGACTCAAACTCATCCTTATAATCGGAAGCCACAGTTCCCCCACAGAGAAGATCACCCCCATGAAAACGTTCCTCGGGCGCCGGTCCCGCCTCCTGGCTGCCACCACTGCGACCGCCGCTGTGGCGCTCGTGGTCGCCGGCTGCTCCTCCAGCAGTTCGGGGAGCGGCCCGACGACCGTCAAGGGGGTCCACCTCGTCAAGGGCGGTCAGCTGACCACCTGCACCCACCTGCCGTACCCGCCGTTCCAGTCGGAGATCGACGGCAAGGTGCAGGGCTTCGACGTGTCCCTGATCGACCTCGTGGCCAAGAACCTGGGCGTCAAGCAGCAGATCCTCGACACCCCGTTCGAGAACTTCAAGACCGGCGCCTTCCTGAACTCCGGCCAGTGCGACCTGGCCGCCGCCGGCATGACGATCACCGCCGAGCGCAAGAAGAACGTCGACTTCTCCGACCCGTACTTCGAGGCCACCCAGGCCGTCCTGGTCGACAGGAGCAGCGGGATCAACTCGCTCGCCGACGTCAAGGCCAAGGGCAAGAAGCTCGGCGCCCAGGCGCAGACCACCGGCGAGGACTTCGCCCGGAGCAAGGGCCTCGACCCGGTCTCCTTCGCCTCCTCCGACGCGGTCCTCAACGGCCTGCGCACCGGTCAGGTCCAGGCCGTCATCATCGACTACCCGGTCGTCCAGGGCTGGCTGAAGGACAAGGCCAACGCCGGCAAGTTCAAGGTCGTCGACAACCTCAAGACCGGCGAGCAGTACGGCTTCACGGTCAAGAAGGGGAACAAGGCCCTGCTCGACGCCGTCAACAAGGCCCTGAAGGACGCCAAGGCCGACGGCACGTACAAGAAGATCTACGAGAAGTGGATCGGTCCGTACAGCGCCTCCGTCGCCTCCCCGGCCGCCTCCTGACCCCATGACCGACACGGACACACGCATCCAGCCGAAGCGGACCGGGCTGACCCGCCGGCAGAAGCGCCGGCTCTCGCGCGGGGCGCAGTACGTCGTCTTCGCCGCCGCGGTGATCGCGTTCGCGGCCGGCGCGGACTGGGCACGGCTGAAGAACCAGTTCGCGCAGGCCCACATCGCGCGGCAGATGTTCCCGGACCTCATCACGGTGGCCCTGAAGAACACCGTGCTGTTCACGCTGTCCGGGTTCGCGGTGGGCCTCGCCCTCGGCATGGTCATCGCCCTGATGCGCCTGTCGTCCGTGGGGCCGTACCGCTGGCTCGCCGGCGTCTACATCGAGATCTTCCGCGGCCTGCCCGCGCTGCTGATCTTCATCTTCGTCGGCACCGGCGTGCCGCTGGCCTTCCCGGACCTCCAGTACCCGGGCGGCATCTACGGCAAGGTCGCCGTCGCGCTCGGGCTGGTCTCCGCCGCCTACATGGCGGAGACCATCCGCGCGGGCATCCAGGCCGTGCCCAAGGGACAGACGGAGGCGGCCCGTTCGCTCGGGTTCTCGCCCGCGCGCGCCATGGTCTCCATCGTCCTGCCGCAGGCCTTCCGCATCATCCTGCCGCCCCTGACCAACGAACTCGTGCTGCTCTTCAAGGACTCCTCGCTGGTGCTGTTCCTCGGCGTCACCCTGGAACAGCGCGAACTGTCCAAGTTCGGCAACGACCTGGCCAGTACGACCGCGAACTCCACGCCGATCCTGGTCGCGGGCCTGTGCTACCTGCTGATCACGATCCCGCTCAGCCTCGTCGTGCGCCGAATGGAATCCAAGGCCCTGAAGGAGATCCGGTGACCCGCCCAGAGATCCGCGTCCAGGACCTGCACAAGTCCTTCGGCGACAACCACGTCCTGCGCGGCATCGACCTGGAGATCGGCCGCGGCGAGGTCGTCTGCGTGATCGGCCCCTCCGGCTCCGGCAAGTCCACGCTGCTGCGCTGCGTGAACCTGCTCGAGGAGCCCACCAAGGGCCAGGTCTTCGTCGGCGGCACCGAGCTGACCGACCCGGACGTCGACCTCGACGCCGTACGCCGCCGCATCGGCATGGTCTTCCAGCAGTTCAACCTCTTCCCGCACCTGAACGTCACCGAGAACCTCACGCTGCCGCAGCGCCGGGTGCTCGGGCGGGACAAGGCCAGTGCCGCGAGGACCGCCGCCGAGAACCTGGCCCGCGTCGGCCTCGCCGAGAAGGCGGACGCCTACCCGTCCTCCCTCTCCGGCGGCCAGCAGCAGCGCGTGGCCATCGCCCGCGCGCTCGCCATGGGCCCCGAGGTCATGCTCTTCGACGAGCCGACCTCCGCGCTCGACCCGGAGCTGGTCGGTGACGTCCTCGCGGTGATGCGCAGGCTCGCCGAGGAGGGCATGACGATGATGGTCGTCACCCACGAGATGACCTTCGCCCGTGAGGTCGCCGACCGGGTCGTCTTCATGGACGGCGGCGTGATCGTCGAGGACGGCACCCCCGAGCAGGTCATCGGCAACCCGCAGCACGAGCGCACCCGCCACTTCCTGTCCCGGCTCCTCGACCCGGCGATGGCCGAGGTGGAGGAGGAGACCTCCGACCAGGTGGGCAGGTCCGAGCCGTAGCTCATTAAGGTGCAGTACATGAGCGATGGCGCCGTACTGCACGTGAAGGGGCGGGTCCTCGTCGGGCCCGAGGACGTCCGCGACGAGCTGTGGGTGGTCGGGGGCAGGATCTCCTACGACCGCCCCGCCGGCGCGCGGGACGTCACCACCGTCGAGGGCTGGGCGCTGCCCGGCCTGGTCGACGCGCACTGTCACGTGGGCCTCGACGCGCACGGCCCGGTCGACGCGGAGACCGCCGAGAAGCAGGCGCGCACCGACCGGGAGGCGGGCGCCCTGCTGCTCAGGGACGCCGGCTCGCCCTCCGACACCCGCTGGATCGACGACCGCGCCGACCTGCCGAAGATCATCCGGGCGGGCCGGCACATCGCCCGCACCCGCCGCTACATCCGCAACTACGCGTGGGAGATCGAACCGGAGGACCTGGTCGCCTACGTCGCCCAGGAGGCCCGGCGCGGCGACGGCTGGGTCAAGCTGGTGGGCGACTGGATAGACCGCGACCTCGGCGACCTGTCCGCCTGCTGGCCGCGCGAGGCGGCCGAGGCGGCCATCGCCGAGGCCCACCGCCTCGGCGCCCGCGTCACGGCGCACTGTTTCGCCACGGACTCCCTGCGCGACCTGGTCGAGGCCGGCATCGACTGCGTCGAGCACGCGACGGGCCTGACCGGCGACCTGATCCCGCTCTTCGCCGAGCGGGGCGTCGCGATCGTCCCCACCCTCGTCAACATCGCCACCTTCCCGCGGCTCGCGGACGGCGGTGAGAGCAAGTTCCCGCGCTGGTCCGCGCACATGCGCCGGCTGCACGAACGCCGCTACGACACCGTGCGGGACGCCTACGACGCGGGGATCCCGGTCTACGTGGGCACGGACGCCGGCGGCTCGCTGGCGCACGGTCTGGTCGGGGCCGAGGTGGCGGAACTGGTCACCGCCGGCATCCCGCCCGTGGCCGCCCTCTCGGCGACGGCCTGGGGCGCCCGCGCCTGGCTCGGCCGCCCCGGCCTGGAAGAGGGCGCACCGGCCGACCTGGTGGTGTACGAGGGCGATCCGCGCGCGGACGTACGGGTGCTGGCGGTGCCGCGCCGGGTGGTGCTGAACGGGAGCATCGTGGAGTAACGGGAGCGTAGGGGCGCAGGGGCGCAGGAGCGGCACGGGGGAACGCATGTCCTTCACGATTCGAAGGGGCGTGCCAAAACTGCCCGATTGAGTGAAGTAACCGGGGAAGGCCGTGCGTTCACCCGTAGCGCGTACAAGGTTGACGGGTCCCAAGCATGTTCCTTCTGGGGGTCCCACCACCTTGAACAGCGAAAACTTCCGCATGCCCGCCCGCGGTCTCGCCGCGGTGGCGACGGTCACCGCCCTCGTCGCGGCGCCCTCGCTCCTCGGCGCGGGCGCCGCGCACGCGACCGGTGACCACGCTCGCGCCTCCGCCGTCGTCCTGCGCACCGGGCTCGACGTGTCCCTGCTCAACAAGACCGTCGACGTCCCGCTCGCGGTCTCCCTCAACGAGGTCCAGGCGCCGCGGAGCGCCGACAGGACCGCGCTGTCCGCCCGGCTCGACGGCGTGGCCGGCGGCAAGCCGTTCAGCGTCCTCGGCGCGGACGTCGCCTCGGCGAAGGCCACGGTGACCGCGCGGCGCGCCGAGGGCTCGGTCCGGCTCGCCCACGCCCGGCTGCACGTGCCCGGCCTGCCCCTGCTGTCCCTGATCGAGGCCGACGCCGTCACCGCCCGGGCCACCTGCGAGGCCGGCAGGGCGCCCGTCGCCTCCGCGAACGTCCTCGGCGGCGTCACCGTCCTCGGCAGGCGCGTCACGCTCACCGCCGACGGCCCGACCGAGGTGAAGGTGCCCGGCGTCGGCGAGGTCCGCCTCGACCTCGCCCAGCGGCGCACCACGACCCGTACGGCCGCCGCCACCGCCCTCGAACTCAAGGTCTCCGTCAACCCTCCCCCAGACTCCGTCCGGGGGGACCCCCAGCTCAACGTGGCCGACGTCGAAGGCACGGTCACGCTCGCCCGGGCGACCTGCGAGTCCCCGGCGGCCGCACCCGCCGGCGACCCGGTGCAGAGCCACGATCCGGCCGCCGGTGTGAAGGCCCAGGGCGCCCGGTCGGGCCTCGCCGAGACCGGTGGCAGCCCGGCCACCCCGTACCTCGCGGGCGGCGCGCTGGCCCTGCTGCTGGCGGGCGGGGGAGCGGTGGCGGTGGCCCGGCGCCGCAAGAGCTGACGGCACGCCCTGGTGCCGCTCCCTGCCCGGCCGTCACACCGGGAAGGGAGCGGCCCGGGGTGCATCGCCTCCCGGCCGGGGCGGTCCCCGGCTACCCGAGGGCGGCCGACAGTGCCTTCAGGAACCCGTTCGCCGTCCCCCGGTCCCGGACAGCCACCCGCACCCACTCCCCGCCGAGTCCCGGGAACGTGTCCCCCCGGCGCACGGCGTATCCGAACTCGCGCAACCGGCGTCGTACTGCGGCCGCCTCCGGCATACGGACCAGCACGAACGGTCCCTGAGCCGGACCGGCCACCGAGACACCCCGGCCGGCGAACGCGGCCAGTCCCGCCACCAGGTGGGCCCGGTCCGCCGCGATGCGATGTGCCGCGTGCCCCGCCTCCGCCAGCGCCTGCGGCGCCACGCACGCCCGGGCGGCGGCGAGGGCCGGCGTCGACACCGGCCACAGCGGCTGGGCCCGCTCCAGCGAGGCGATGATCTCCGGCTGAGCCAGGACGTACCCGATCCGCAGCCCGGCCAGCCCCCAGGTCTTGGTCAGGCTGCGCAGGACGACCAGCCCGGGCACGTCCGTCCGCCCGGCCAGTGCCTCCCGCTCACCCGGCACCGCGTCCATGAACGCCTCGTCCACCACCAACGTCCGTCCGGGCCGGGCGAGTCGGGCGATCCCGTCCGCCGGGTGCAGGACCGACGTGGGGTTGGTCGGGTTCCCGATCACCACCAGATCGGCGTCCTCGGGCACCGCCGCCGGGTCCAGCCGGAACCCGTCCGGCTCGCGCAGCAGCACCCGGTCCACGGTGTGCCCGGCGTCCCGCAGCGCGGCCTCCGGCTCGGTGAACTGCGGGTGCACGACGACCGGTCGGCGCACCTTCAGGGCGCGTGCCAGCAGCACGAACGCCTCGGCCGCCCCGGCGGTCAGCAGCACCCGCTCCACCGGCAGCCCGTGCCGCGCCGCCACCGCCGCCCGCGCGGCCCGCCCGTCCGGGTAGGCCGCGAGCGAGCCCAGCGACGCGGCGATCCGCTCCCGCAGCCAGGCCGGGGGAGTGTCCGCGCGCACGTTGACCGCGAGGTCGACCAGCGCCGAGCCGTCGTCACGGACCTCGGCATCGCCGTGATGACGCAGATCGTGCCCGGTGTCGTCAGTGCGCATGGCTGTGCGTGTGCCCCCCGTGATGGTGGTGCCCGTGACCGTGGTGGTGCCCGTCGTCGTCCGGGTGGAAGTGCGGCTGCTGCGGCAGTCCCACCTTGTCCTCGAAGCCCGGCAGCGCGATCCGGTACACGCACGAGTCGCAGTTCATCCGCAGATCGCCCTTGACCGCCTCCTCGTACCGCTCCATCACCAGGTCCAGCAGCTCCGGCTCGGGCCCGACGACCTCGGCGCAGCGCACCTCGGTCTCCGGGTGCGCGGCCGCCCACCCCTCGGTCTGCTGCCGCACGCGGTCCGGCAGGATCCCGGTGAACAGGAAGTAGGGCAGGACGACGATCCGCCTCGCGCCCAGCCTGGCGCACCGGTCCAGCCCGCTCGGCACGTCCGGCGCCGCCAGCGACACGAACGCCGTCTCCACACCGGCGTACCCACGGCCCTCCCACAGCAGCCGCGCCGCCTTGTGCACCTCGGCGTTGGCGTCCGGGTCGGTCGAGCCGCGCCCGACCAGCAGCACGGTCACATCGGCCCGGTCCTCGGGGGTGCGCACGGAAGAGCCCAGCGCCTCGTCCAGGCGCCGCTCCAGCACGCCCAGCAGCGACGGATGGGGGCCGAGCGGACGGCCGTAGGTGTACGAGATCCCGGGGTGCCGTTCCTTCTCACGGGCCAGCGCGGCCGGGATGTCGCCCTTGGCGTGCCCGGCGGACACCAGCATCAGCGGTACGGCCGCGAACCGTCGTACCCCCTTGCCGACCAGTTCGGTGACGGCCTCGCCGAGCGGCGGCGCGGACAGCTCGATGAAACCGCCCGCGACGGGCAGTTGGGGATGGCGGCGGCCCAGCTCCCGTACGAAGTCGCGGAACGCCTCGGCTCCGGCCTCGTCCCGGGTGCCGTGGCCGGCGATGAGCAGGGCGGGCGGCGGGGTGGTCACTGGTTCTCCTCGGATGAAGTGGGGTGGTACAGCAGGGCGTTGAGCGCGGCGGCGGCGACCGCCGAGCCGCCCTTCTCGGACACGTTGCTCACGGCGGGCAGCCCGCTCTCGCGCAACGCGGCCTTGGACTCGGCCGCCCCGACGAAGCCGACGGGCAGCCCGATGACGAGCGCGGGGGAGGCGTCCAGGGTGAGCAGCTCCTCCAGGGCGGTCGGAGCGCAGCCGATCACCCACAGGGCGCCGGGCCCGACCTCCTCGTACGCCAGCCGGACCGCGTGGGCCGAGCGGGTGAGACCCGGGCCCGGCAGGGCGTCCTTCAGCCGGCACACGGTCCCGCGCCGGGTGATCCCGGCCGCGACCATCTCCACGTCCACGACGACCGGTGCGCCGGCGTGCAGCGCGGCATGCGCCTTCACCAGGTCGTCCTCGTCGGTCACGAGGTCGCTCGCGTACTCCAGGTCGGCGGCGGAGTGGATGACCCGCTCCACGACCGCCCGGGTCAGCGGCGGGAAGTGCGAGGTGTCCAGGCGGGCGCGCAGCCGCCGGAAGGACTCCTGCTCGATGGGATGCACGATCCGGTTCACCGGGCCTCCTCCTGCGTGCCGTCCTGCGGGCCGCCCCGCACGCCGTCCTGCGCGCCGTCCTGCGCGTTCTCCTGCCAGCGGTAGCCGCGCGGGGTCACCATGCGGCCCGCGATGATCCGGGTCGCGGTGTTGCCCACCGTCACGACCGTCATCATGTCGACCGTCGCCGGGTCGAGCGCACCGAGCGTCGTCACCCGGCTCGACTCGTCCGGCCGGGACGCGTTGCGCACGACACCCACCGGCGTCGCCGGCTCCCGGTGCCCGGCGAGGATCGCGAGCGCCTCGGGCAACTGCCAGTCGCGGCCCCGCGAACGCGGGTTGTAGAAGGTGACGACGAGATCCGCCTCGGCCGCCGCCCGCACTCGCCGCTCGATGACCTCCCACGGCGTGTGCAGGTCGGAGAGGCTGATCGACACGTGGTCGTGGCCCAGCGGCGCACCCAGGATCGCCCCGGCGGCCAGCGCGGCCGTCACCCCGGGCACCCCGACCACGTCGATGTCGTCGGACGCCTCGGCCAGCGCCGGGGAGGCCATGGCGTACACGCCCGCGTCCCCGCTGCCGATCAGCGCCACCGCATGCCCCCTGCGGGCCTCCGCGACCGCCGTACGGGCCCGTTCCTCCTCGGCGCCGAGGCCCGACTCCAGCACCCGGGTGCCGGGCCGCAGCAGATCGCGGATCTGGTCCACGTACTGGTCGAGCCCCACCAGCACGGCGGCGCGCCGGAGTTCGGCCGTGGCGCGCGGGGTGAGCAGGTCCCGGGCGCCGGGTCCGAGCCCGACCACCGCGAGCCGTCCGCGCCCCGGACGCCGTACGACGGCACAGGTCGCCATGGCGGGCCCGCCGTCGGCGCGTACCGACTTCCGCTTGGGCACGAGGAGTTCACCGCCCCGGGCCAGCGCGGCGGCCTCCGCGACCGAGGGCGTGCCGACGGCCGCGAGCGGCGCGCCGGACGGGTTGGGCACCTCGACCCCCGCCAGCTCCTCGGCGGAGTACGTCACCAGGGGCACCCCGAGGCGCTCCGCGGCGGCCACGATGCCCGGCTCGCCGGACTTGGCGTCCACGGTGGCCAGTTCGGCGACCGACCTCGCCGAGAGCCCGGCCGCCCGCAGCGCGTCCTCGACCAGCCCGAGGACCTCCTGCACCGGTACCCCCTTGGACGCGCCGACGCCGACCACCAGCGACGGCGGCCGCAGCAGCACCTCGCGCTCGCCCGCCTCGACGGCCCGGTCCGTCAGCCGGATGGTGTACGCGCCCTCCGCGGCGGTGGGCAGCGGCGGCAGCGGCCAGGGCAACTCCGCCTCCAGCGCGACCGGTTCGCCGTCCAGCAGCGCCCGCGAGACCATGGCCACGGAACCCTCGTACGGCAGCCCGAGCGTGTCCAGTCCGGGCAGTCCGGCGCAGTCCGTCGCGGTCGTCACCACCGGCTCGGCGGCCAGCAACTCGCCGACCTCGCGGGCGAGTTCATTGGCGCCGCCGCCGTGCCCGCCGACGAGCGCCACCGCGTACCGGCCGCTCTCGTCCACGCACACCACGCCCGGGTCGGCCGTCTTGTCGCCGAGCAGCGGCGCGAGCAGCCGTACGGTCGCGCCCGTCGCGAGGAAGCACACCAGCTGCTCGCACTGGGCGAACGCGGCGCGCACCGCCTCCCCGACGGGACCCTCGTACACCCGCGTCCGCTCCGGCCACGCCGCGGCCAGCCGGTCCCGCGCCGCCGCCCCCGCCGCGGTGGCGGAAATGAGGCCGATCACTCGTCAACTCCCTTACTGAATGCCTGGGTTCGAACGCCCCAGAGCAGAAACACAGGATTGGTCGCCGCGAGCCGGGTCACCTCGCCCGGCAACGGCGCCAGCCGCGAGGACTGCAACAGCACTCCGTCGCAGCCGAACCCGGCGGCCGTGAGCGCCTCGCGCGCCGCCGGCACCCGGTCCAGCGCGGCCATGGCGACGACGACGCTGCGCCGCGCCCGCCGCGCACACGCGCCGATGATGTCCGTCAGCTCCCGGCCGCCACCGCCGACGAACACCGCGTCGGGATCGTCGAGCCCGGCCAGCGCCGCCGGCGCCGAGCCGTGCACCACGGCCACGTCGACGCCGTGGGCGCGGGCGTTGGCCCGGATCCGCTCCACGCCGTCCGCCGCCTTCTCCACGGCGACGACGGCCGCGCCGAGCCGCGCACACTCCACCGCCACCGAGCCCGAGCCGGCGCCGACGTCCCACACCAGGTCACCGGGGCGCGGCCCGAGCCGGGCCAGCGCCAGCGCGCGCACCTCGAACTTGGTGATCATCGAGTCCCGGTGCGCGAACTCGCCCTCCTCCAGCGCCCATTGCGCACGGCCCCGCGGCACACCGGCGACCGTGCGCGGCCCGCCGAGCGCCCTTGCCTCGTCCAGGCACAGCACCACGCTCACCGCCGTACCCCAGTCCCGGGCCGCCGCCTCGGCGGGCGTCACCCGCTCCACGCGCTCCCGCACTCGATCCCCGAGCGCGCTCGCCACGACCAGCACCCGGTCCCCGCCCAGCGCGGCGCCCAGCTCCGCGGGCCCGGCACCGGGCCCGGTCAGGACGGCCACCTTCGGGTGCGCCCGGCAGACGTTCACGGCCGTGCGCAGGTCACGGCCGTGCGCGCTGACCACGACCGCGTCGTCCCAGGGCAGCCCGATCCGCGCGAACGCCGTCGCCACGGAGGACACACCCGGCCGCACATCCAGCCGCCCGGCCCCGAACCGCTCGGCCAGCGCCCGCACGATCCCGAAGAAGCCGGGATCCCCGGAGGCCAGCACGAGCACCGGCAGCTCCTTGCCGACGTACTCGGCGATGGTGTCCAGGGCGGGCGCCAGCGGCCCGAGGACGACCCGCTCGGCGCCGCTGGGCAGGCGTACGGCGTCCAGGTGCCGCCGCCCGCCGACGACGAGCGCGGCCCCCTGCGCGACGGCCTCGGGGACCGGCGCACCCGTCCCCGCACCGACGACCGTGATCAACTCTTCGCCCTCTGCTCGCGCAGGGCCCGCCGGGCCTGAGGATCGGCCTTGCGGTAGCCGTGGAAGTGCCCCGGGTGGTAGAGGTGCGAGCGGGTGCCGTGCGCGTCCAGCGCCGGGCCGACCAGGAAGAGCGTGTGCTTCCAGAGCTTGTGCTCCTTGACCGTCTCCTCCAGCGTGCCGATCGTGCACTTCACGACCAGCTCCTCCGGCCAGGTCGCCTGGTAGGCGATGACCACCGGGGTGTCCGTCGGGTAGCCGCCCTCCAGCAGCTCGCGCACCAGCTGGCCGCTGCGGGCGGCGGAGAGGAAGATCGCCATCGTCGTACCGTGCCGGGCGAACTCGCGCACCTCCTCGCCGGGCGGCATCGGCGTCTTGCCACCGCCCAGCCGGGTGAGGACGACCGACTGCGCCACCTCGGGAATGGTCAGCTCACGCTGGGCGAGCGCGGCCACGGCGGAGAACGACGACACACCGGGGACGACCTCGGTCGCGATCCCGATCTGCGCGCACCGGTCCAGCTGCTCCTGCGTGCCGCCCCACAGCGCCGGGTCGCCGGAGTGGATCCGGGCCACCTTCAGGCCCTCGGCGTGCGCGCGCTGGTAGACGGCGACGACGTCCTCCAGGGACATGGCCGCCGAGTCCAGGACCTCGGCCTCCTCGCGCGCGTGCTCGAGGACCTCCGCCTGGACCAGGCTCGCCGCCCAGATCACCACGTCGGCGTCCGCGATCGCGCGCGCGGCGCGGAACGTCAACAGATCGGCGGCGCCGGGGCCGGCACCGACGAACGTCACCTTGCCGGTGGGGGCGTCACCCCTGGCGCCGGCAGTGGCATCGGCCATGGGAAAGGTCCTCTCGTACGGAAAACACACAGCGGAAGAAGTGAAATGTCAGGGTCTGGGCCGATATGGGAGGTGCCGGATGTGCGCGAAGGTGCCTCCATCGGATAGCAAGTGCTTATGGCGGTCTTCGTCGCGCTCGGCGCGTTCCTGATGACGCTGGCCGGCGGCTGGACGGCACAGCGCGTGACCGACCGTCGGCACCTGGTCCTGGGCCTGGCCGGCGGTCTGATGCTGGGCGTGGTCGGCCTGGACCTGCTGCCGGAGGCGCTGCACGCCGCCGACCGCGAGATCTTCGGCGTACCCGCCGCCCTGCTGCTGTTCGTGGCCGGCTTTCTGCTGGCCCATCTGGTGGAACGCACGCTGGCCGCACGCCAGGCCGCCCACGGCGGCGACGAGGGTCAGGGCCACCGGGCGCCCGAGGTGGGCTTGGCGGCGGCCGGCGCGATGGTGGGGCACAGCGCCATGGACGGCGTCGCGATCGGCGCGGCCTTCCAGGTGGGCGGCGGCATGGGTGCCGCCGTCGCGCTCGCCGTGATCGCCCATGACTTCGCCGACGGCTTCAACACCTTCACGATCACGAGCCTGTACGGAAACGCCCGCCGCCGGGCCGTGGCGATGCTGGTGGCCGACGCCTGCGCACCGCTGCTGGGCGCGCTGTCGACGGCCTTCGTCCACATCCCCGAACCGGTGCTCGGCGGCTACCTGGGCCTCTTCGGCGGCGTACTGCTCTACCTCGCCGCCGCCGAGATCCTGCCCGAGGCCCACCACGAGCACCCCGCACGCTCCACCCTGCTGTGCACGGTGGCCGGCGCGGCCTTCATCTGGCTGGTGGTCGGCATCTCCGGCGGCTGACCCGACGGCACGGTCACCTGGCCGGCTGGCCGTACGACTGCCCGTACGACTGGCCGGACCGCTGGCAAGGCCGCCGACCGGACGGCCCACGAGACTGCCGGCCGGTGGTTCGGCCGGGTCGCAGACGTGACCGCCGATGAGGCCGCCGACGTGACCGCCGACCGGATCGCCGACGTGACCGCCAGCCGACTGCCCGGCCGCATGGTTCACAGCTTCCCGCCCCGCCCGCCGTCGCGGCGCGGTGGCGCGATCAGCGTCGACAGATACGGCAACGGCGCCCCGTCCAGCTCGGCGGCCGGCCGCACGGACTCCTCCGGCAGGCCCAGCGCCGACCCCCACACGGCGTCCCCGAGCCGCCCGGTCTGCGCGAGTGCCTCGGCGACCTCGGCGGCCTGCCGCCCGAACTTGTACGCGACCACGGTCCCCGGCCCGGCCAGCGCGTCCTTGAGCACCGCCGAACCCGCCGTCACCGGCACCAGCGTCAGCGGCTCGGTGCCCTCGGTCAGCACGGCACCGGAGCGCGCCGCGAGATCCTGCATCGCGGTGATCCCGGGCACGGTCTCCACGACGACGCCCGGCACCAGCTCCATGATGGTCTGCGCGAGATACGTGAACGTCGAGTACACATTGGGATCGCCGATGGTGGCGAAGGCGACGGACCGGTGCCGCCTCAGCAGCTCGGCGACGCGGTCGCCCGCCGCGTCCCAGGCCGCCTCCCTGCGCGCCCGGTCGGTCCGCTCGTTCAGCGCGAACACCACGCGGACGACCTTCTCCTCGGGCACGTAGTGCAGCACGGTCGCCTCGGCCCGTCCCGGCTCACCGCCGTCCTTTCCGTCGGACGCAGCCATCACCGGTACGACGACGACGTCGGCGCCGCGCAGTGCGTTGACCCCCTTGACGGTCACCAGTTCCGGATCGCCGGGGCCGACCCCGATTCCGATCAGCCTGCTGCTCATGACGTCCGGCACCTCTCCACGAACCGACGGGCGACACCGGGCCGGGACGCCCAGTGCGTGTGCAGATAACTCGCGTGCACGCCCTGCTGTACGAAACCTTCCACCCGCCGCACCGGTGCGCGCACACCCCAGGCGGGAGCGGCGCCGGCGCCGGGCTCGACGACCGTGCGATGGAACTCGTGGCCCCGCATCCGAGTCCCGGCGACGGCCAGCACACTGTCCCCGACGGCAACGGCGTCCCGGTAGCCGAGGGTGAGCCGCCCGGTCATCCGGGCGGTGGCATCCAGCACCCCGCACATGGGCTGCCCGTCCAACTCCCGGCAGAGATAGAGCAGCCCGGCGCACTCGGCGGCCACGGGCGCGCCGGAGAGCGCGAGTTCGGCGACGGCCTTGCGCAGCGGCTCGTTGCCGGACAGCTCGGCGGCGTACACCTCGGGGAAGCCGCCGCCGATCACCAACCCGGAGGTTCCCTCGGGCAGTTGCTCGTCGCGGAGCGGATCGAAGGCGGCGACCTCGGCGCCGGCGGCGGCGAGCAGCTCGGTGTGCTCGGCGTAGGAGAAGGTGAAGGCGGGACCACCGGCCACGGCCACCACCTGACGCCGGTCTGTCGTGCTGACGGGCGGTTCCCAGGGGGCGCAGGTCAACGCGCCGGCGCCGCGCGCCAGTGCCCACAGGGCTTCCAGATCACAGCCCTGCCCGACCTGCGCGGCCATGGCCGCCACCGCGTCCGCGGCGTCGCTGCGCCGTTCGGCGACCGGCACGAGTCCGAGATGCCGCGAGGGCGTGTCCACCTGCGGGGACCTGCGCAGCACTCCCAGGACCGGCACCCCGGCCGAATCCAGCGCCTCCCGCAGCAGTTCCTCGTGCCGACCGGAGCCGACCTTGTTCAGGATCACGCCCCCGACCCGCACCTCGGGATCCCAGGAGGCGAAGCCGTGCACCAGCGCGGCCACCGACCGCGACTGCGACGACGCGTCGACCACCAGCACCACCGGCGCCCGCAGGAGCTTGGCGACATGGGCGGTGGAGGCCAGCTCGCCTTCCCCCGCCGCCCCGTCGTACAGGCCCATCACCCCCTCGACCACGGCCAGGTCGCAGCCGCGCGCCCCGTGCAGGAACAGCGGAGCGACCAGCTCCGGCCCGCACAGGTACGCGTCGAGGTTGCGCCCCGCCCGCCCGGTCGCGAGCGTGTGGTACCCGGGGTCGATGTAGTCCGGCCCGACCTTGTGCGGGGACACGACGAGCCCCCGCGCGGCGAACGCGGCCATCAGCCCCGTGGCCACGGTGGTCTTGCCGCTGCCCGACGAGGGCGCGGCGATGACCAGCCGTGGCACCGACGACATCACCACTCGATGCCCTTCTGGCCCTTCTGCCCCACGTCCATGGGGTGCTTGACCTTGGACATGTCGGTCACCAGATCCGCGAAGTCCACCAGCTTCTCCGGCGCGTTCCGCCCGGTGATCACCACGTGCTGGGTGCCCGGCCGGCCGCGCAGCACCTCGATCACCTCGTCGGTGTCGATCCAGCCCCAGTGCATCGGGTAGGCGAACTCGTCCAGTACGTACAGCCGGTACGTCTCGGCCGCCAGGTCCCGCTTGACCTGCTCCCAGCCCTCCCGGGCCTTCTCCTCGTTGTCCATCTGGGCGTCCCGCTGGACCCACGACCAGCCCTCGCCCATCTTGTGCCAGTCGACGGTGCCGCCCTCGCCACTGGCGCCGAGCACACGCAGCGCGTTCTCCTCGCCGACCTTCCACTTCGCCGACTTGACGAACTGGAACACCCCGATGGGCCACCCCTGGTTCCAGGCGCGCAGCGCGAGCCCGAACGCGGCGGTGGACTTGCCCTTGCCGACGCCCGTGTGGACGACGACCAGCGGACGGTTCCGGCGCTGACGCGTCGTCAGCCCGTCATCGGGTACGACACTCGGCTGTCCCTGCGGCATTACGCGACCCTCCTCGACGTACCCTTCGATCCCTGCACATCCCTGACCAGCCCGGCGATCGAGTCGGCCCGCAGCTCGTCCAGCGTCACCGCCGTACCGCCCAGCTCACCCGCGAGCCGCCCGGCGAGCCCCAGCCGCACCGGCCCCGACTCGCAGTCCACGACCACCGAGGCGACGCCCTCGGCCGCGAACAGCCGAGCCGCCCGCCCGGCGAGCGCGACCGGCTCCGGACCGCCCGTGGCCCGTCCGTCGGTCACCACCACGACCAGCGCCCGCCGCGCCGGATCCCGCAGCCGCTCCACGCGCAGCACCTCGTGCGCCTTGAGCAGCCCGGCCGCGAGTGGCGTACGACCACCCGTCGGCAGTGACTCCAGCCGTACGGCGGCGGCGTCCACGGAGGACGTGGGCGGCAGCGCGACATCAGCGCCGGAGCCCCGGAAGGTCACCAGGCCCACCTTGTCCCGCCGCTGGTAGGCGTCCAGGAGCAGCGACAGCACGGCGCCCTTCACGGCGCTCATCCGCTGCCGCGCCGCCATCGACCCCGAGGCGTCCACCACGAACAGCACGAGGTTGCCCTCGCGGCCCTCCCGGGTCGCCTGCCGCAGATCGTCCCGGCGGATCACCAGCCCCGGCCCGGACCGGCCGCGCGCCCGCTGGTGCGGGGCGGCGGCCTGCACGGTCGCGGCCAGGTGCAGCTTGGTCAGCGCCCCCCGGGGCCGGCGGGACCCGGTGGTCCGCCCGTGCTCGGTGCGCGCGCGGGAACGCCGGCCCGCGGCCCCCTCACCGATGCCGGGCACGCTCAGCACCTTGGTGCGGAACGGCTCGGCGGCCCGTGCGGCCGACTGCTCGCCCGCGCCGGACGCCTGCGGCTGCCCGCCCTCACCGGCCTCGGGCTGCGCGGCGCTGCCGCCGTCACCCTGGGGGCCGCTGTCGGGCGCGGGCTGCCCGCCGCCACCGCCGGGGCCGTCGGGATCGGGGTCGTCGTCGCCCTCGCCGGAGTTCTGCTCCAGCGTCTCGTCCAGCTTGTCCTCGTCCAGACCGGGAGCGTCGAAGGGGTTACGGCGCCTGCGGTGCGGCAGCGCGAGCAGCGCGGCCTGCCGTACGTCCTCGGCGAGCACGTCCGTGCGCCCGGCCCAGGCGGCCAGCGCGGTCGCCGTACGCGCCATCACGATGTCGGCCCGCATGCCGTCCACCTCGAAGGCCGCACAGGTCGCCGCGATCTGCCGCAGCGCACCGTCGCCCAGCCGCACCTGAGGCAGCAACTCCCGCGCGGCCACGATCCGCTGCCGTACGGCGGCCTCCTCGTCCGCCCAGCGGGCGGCGAAGGCGGTGGGATCGTCGTCGTACGCGAGCCGCCGCCGTACGACCTCCACCCGCTGGTCGGGCTCGCGGGAGGCGGCCACCTCCACCGTGAGCCCGAACCGGTCCAGCAACTGCGGCCGCAGCTCGCCCTCTTCGGGGTTCATGGTGCCGACGAGCAGGAAGCGCGCCGCATGCCGCACCGAGACACCTTCGCGCTCCACGTACGAGGCGCCCATCGCCGCCGCGTCCAGCAGCAGGTCGACCAGGTGGTCGTGGAGGAGGTTCACCTCGTCGACGTAGAGGATGCCCCGGTGGGCGTCGGCCAGCAGGCCCGGCTCGAAGGCCTTCACGCCCTCGGCGAGTGCCCGCTCGATGTCGAGCGCGCCGACCAGCCGGTCCTCGGAGGCGCCGACGGGGAGTTCGACCATGCGCGAGGGCCGCTGAGTGCCGGCCCCCGGCTCGTGCGGTCCGTCCGGGCAGGACGGGTCCGGTGCCGCCGGGTCACAGGAGAACCGGCACCCGGAGACGACGGCCACCTCCGGCAGCAGCGCCGAAAGGGCCCGTACGGCCGTCGACTTGGCGGTGCCCTTCTCGCCGCGCACCAGCACACCGCCGACGGCGGGACTGACCGCGTTCAGCAGCAGGGCGAGCCGCAGATCGTCCTGGCCGACAACGGCCGTGAAAGGAAAGGGAGTCGTCACTGGTCGTCGCCCTCCAAGTCGCCTTCCAGCTCCAGATAGGTGGCACGCAGCCGCTCCAGCGTGTCCGCGTCCGGCTCCGCCCACAGGCCCCGCTCGGCCGCCTCGAGGAGCCGCTCGGTGACACCCCGCAGCGCCCATGGGTTGGACTGCTTCATGAACTCGCGGTTCTCCGGGGCGAAGACGTACTCGCTGGCCAGCTTCTCGTACATCCAGTCGTCCACCACGCCGGCCGTGGCGTCGTAGCCGAACAGGTAGTCCACGGTCGCCGCCATCTCGAAGGCGCCCTTGTAGCCGTGCCGGCGCATGGCCGCCATCCAGCGCGGGTTGACCACGCGGGCGCGGAAGACGCGGTGGGTCTCCTCGCCGAGGGTGCGGGTCCTCACCTGGTCCGGTACGGCACTGTCGCCCACGTACGCCTCGGGGTTGGCGCCGGTCAGGTGCCGGACCATCGCCACCATGCCGCCGTGGTACTGGAAGTAGTCGTCGGCGTCGACCAGGTCGTGCTCGCGGGTGTCGACGTTCTTCGCCGCCACCGCGATCCGCCGGAACGCCGTCTCCATGTCCCCGCGCGCCGCCCGCCCGTCGAGCCCGCGCCCGTAGGCGTACCCGCCCCATACCGCGTACACCTCGGCGAGGTCCGCGTCGGAGCGCCAGTTGCGGGCGTCGATCAGCGGCAGCAGACCGGCGCCGTACGCGCCCGGCTTCGAGCCGAAGACACGGGCCGTGGCGCGCCGCCGGTCGCCGTGCTGTGCCGCGTCCTCCTCCACGTGCGCCCGCACGAAGTTGGACTCGGCCGGCTCGTCCAGCTCGGCAACCGCCCGCACCGCGTCGTCGATCAGGCCGACGACGTGCGGGAACGCGTCCCGGAAGAAGCCGGAGATGCGGACCGTGACGTCGATGCGCGGCCGGCCCAGCTCCGCCAGGGGCACGATCTCGAAGCCCGTCACCCGGCGCGAGGCGTCGTCCCACACCGGGCGGCAGCCCAGCAGCGCCAGGATCTCGGCGATGTCGTCGCCCTGGGTGCGCATGGCCGACGTGCCCCAGACCGTCAGGCCGACGGACTTCGGGTACTCGCCCGTGTCCTGCAGATACCGCTGCACCAGGGAGTCGGCCAGCGACTGGCCGACCTCCCAGCTCAGCCTCGACGGGATCGCCTTGGGGTCGACCGAGTAGAAGTTGCGGCCGGTCGGCAGCACGTTCACCAGGCCGCGGGTCGGCGATCCCGAGGGACCCGCCGGGACGTAACCGCCGTCCAGGGCCCGCAGGATGTGCCCGATCTCGTCGGTGGTGCGGGCGAGCCGCGGCACGACCTCGTCGCAGGCGAACTCCAAGACGGCCACGGCATCCGGGAGTTCGATGCCGAGGGCGTCACCCAGGACCGCCGGCACGGCCGCCCGCTCCCAGTCCCGCTCCTCCATGCCCTCCGCGATCCGCCGGCACAGCTGCTCCAGCAGGTCGATCGCGTCGGACGCCGTACGGGACGGGCCTGCCGCCAGGTCCGTCAGCTCCACCGGCACCTTCACCGGCGCGCCGGGCTCGGCCAGCAACTCCTTCTCGACGAGCCCGAAATGGTCCGCCAGACACGCGCGCAGCCCCGGCAGGGCGTTCGCCTGCCCGCCCCACACCTGGGACGCCCGCAGCACGGCCAGCACCAGGTTCACACGCGGCTCGCCCACCGGGCCGCCGCCCAGGACGTGCAGGCCGTCGCGGATCTGCACGTCCTTGATCTCGCACAGGTAGCCGTCGATGTGCATGACGAACTCGTCGAACGCCTCGTCGTCCGGCTGCTCGGCCACGTGCAGGTCGTGGTGCAGCTCGGCGGCCTTGACCAGGGTCCAGATCTGGGCGCGGACGGCCGGGGCCTTGGCCGGGTCCAGGTCGGAGACGAGCGCGTACTCGTCCAGCAGCTGCTCCAGCTTGGCCAGGTCGCCGTAGGTGTCCGCACGCGCCATCGGCGGCACCAAGTGGTCGACCACCGTGGCGTGACCGCGCCGCTTGGCCTGGGTGCCCTCGCCGGGGTCGTTGACGATGAACGGGTAGATCAGGGGGAGGTCACCGAGGACGGCGTCCGGAGCGCACCCGCGCGACAGACCCAGCCCCTTGCCCGGCAGCCACTCCATCGTGCCGTGCTTGCCCATGTGCACGATCGCGTCCGCGCCGAAGCTGTTCTCCAGCCAGCGGTAGGCGGCCATGTAGTGGTGCGAGGGCGGCATGTCGGGATCGTGGTAGATCGCGATCGGGTTCTCGCCGAAGCCGCGGGGCGGCTGGATCATGACGACGACGTTCCCGAACCGGAGGGACGCCAGCACGATGTCGTCGCCGTCGACGTACAGCGAGCCCGGCGGCTCGCCCCACGCCTCCACCATGGCTCCCTTGAGGTCCGGGTCCAGCTTCTCGAACCACGCCCGGTAGTCCGCCAGCGGCACCCGCGCGGGCGCGGCGGCCAGCTGGTCCTCCGTGAGCCACTCGACGTCGTGGCCGCCGGCCTCGATCAGCCGGTGGATCAACTCGTCGCCGCCGGACGGGTATTCGGTGAGCGAGTAGCCCGCGTCGCGCAGGGCGTCCAGGACACGCACCGCCGACGCGGGCGTGTCCAGACCGACCGCGTTGCCGACGCGGGAGTGCTTCGTCGGGTACGCCGTGAAGACCAGCGCGACCTTCTTCTCCGCGTTCGGCTTGTGCTTCAACTCGGCGTGCCGCAGGGCGATCTGGGCCACCCGCGCGGCCCGCTCCGGGTCGGCCACGTACACCGGGACCTCGTCCGGGCCCTGCTCCTTGAAGGAGAACGGCACCGTGATCAGGCGGCCGTCGAACTCCGGGATCGCGACCTGCATCGCCGCGTCCATGGGGGACAGGGCGGCGTCGGAGTCCTCCCACGCGGCCTGCGAGGAGGTGAGGCACAGTCCTTGCAGCACAGGGATGTTCAGGTCGGCGAGGGCGCCGATGTCCCAGGACTCCTCGTCGCCGCCGGCCGAGGCCTGGGAGGCGTGTGTGCCGCCGGCCGCGAGCACGGTCGCCACCAGCGCGTCGGCCCTGCCCAGCAGCTCGTACAGCCCGGCGTCCGCACCGCGCAGCGAACCGCAGTACACCGGAAGGGCGTTGGCTCCCTTCGCCTCGATCGCCTCGCACAGGGTGTCCACGAAGGCGGTGTTGCCGCTCAGTTCGTGGGCCCGGTAGAAGAGCACGCCCACGGTCGGCCGGCCGTCCCGTACCGCGTACGAGCCGTGGACGCCGTACTCCGGCATCTTCCGCGGCTCCTCGAAGCCCTCGCCGGTCAGCAGCACGGTGTCCGACAGGAACCGGGACAGCTCCAGCAGGTTCGCCGGGCCGCCCTCGACCAGGTACCTCAGCGCCTCCGCGACGACACCGGCGGGCACCGACGACTCGGCCATCAGCTCCGCGTCCGGCACGGCCTCGCCGCCCAGCAGCACGGTCGGGATCCCGGCCGCCTTCAGCGCGGCGAGCCCCTCCTCCCAGGCCCGCTTGCCGCCCAGCAGCCGTACGACGGCGAGGTCCGCGCCCGCCAGCAGCGCCGGCAGCTCCTGCCCGGCGTCCACCCGGGTCGGGTTGCCGATGCGGTAGTCCGCGCCGGAGGCACGGGCCGCCAGCAGGTCCGTGTCGGCCGTGGACAACAACAACACTGTGCTCATGCGGGCGCTCCCGGTGGAATGAAAGGCAGTCCTTGCGGCGCGCCCGACTCGATGAGCCGCCAGAGCGCGTCCGTGTCCGCGTGCTGTTCGATCAGGTCGCCGAGCCGGTCGAGCTGCTCCTCGCGCAGCGCGGCGAAGGAGGTGTCCGGCGCGGGCACGAAACGGCGGCCCGCGGCAGCGGCCACCTCGCGCAGGAAGGCCCGGCGGAAGCCGTCCGACTCCAGGGAGCCGTGCCAGTGCGTGCCCCAGGTGTGGCCGGCCCGGCAGCCGTCCAGGAACGCCTCACCGCCCTCTACGGAGGCGACCCCGTGGTGGATCTCGTACCCCTCGACCCGCTCCCCGAGGGCCTCCCCCCGCGGCCGGGTCAGGGTCTTCTCGCGGGCGAACCGCACCCGTACGGGCAGCAGCCCGAGACCGGGGACCGCGCCGGCCCGCGACTCGACCTCGTCGTCGATGTGCTCGCCGAGGATCTGGAAGCCGCCGCAGACGCCGAGGATCGGGCGTCCTTCGGTGGCCCTTGCGACGAGCGCCTCGGCCAGCCCGCGCTCCCGCAGCCACTCCAGCGCCCGTACGGTCCCGCGCGTGCCCGGGACCACCACCAGGTCGGCGTCCGCCAGCTCCTCCGGGCGGTCCACGAACCGCACCACGACGCCCGGTTCGGCGGCGAGCGCGTCCACGTCCGTGAAGTTGGACATCAGCGGGATCGCGCACACGGCGACCCGCAGTACGTCCTCACCGACGGGCGGAGTCACGGCCGACTCGCGGACCGTGCCGCGCAGCGAGACCCTCCCCCACGCTCGGCTTCGCTCGCGCGGGGGGACCCCCATCCCGTCCTCCTCGTCGATGCCGAGCCCGTGCCGGAACGGCAGGACACCGTAGGTGCGCCGCCCGGTGAGGCCCTGGAGCATCTCCAACCCGGGCTCCAGCAGGGAGACATCGCCCCGGAACTTGTTCACCAGGAACCCGGCGACCAGCTCCTGGTCCTCGGGCGAGAGCAGGGCGACCGTGCCGAAGAAGGAGGCGAAGACACCCCCGCGGTCGATGTCGCCGACCACGAGCACGGGCAGCCGCGCGTTCCGCGCGATCCCCATGTTCACGATGTCGGTCCGGCGCAGATTGATCTCGGCCGGGCTGCCCGCGCCCTCACAGATCACCGCGTCATACGTGCCCCGCAACTCGGCCAGGCAGTCCAGCACCGTGCCGAGCAGCCGCTGCTGCCGGCCGCCGTGGTAGCCGCGTGCGCTCAGCTCGCCCACCGGCTTGCCCAGCAGCACCACCTGGCTGCTCTGTTCGCCGCCCGGCTTGAGCAGCACCGGGTTCATCAGCGCGGTCGGCTCGATCCGGCACGCCTGGGCCTGCATGGCCTGGGCCCGGCCGATCTCCGCGCCCTCGCGGGTCACGAAGGAGTTGAGCGACATGTTCTGCGCCTTGAACGGCGCCACCTTCACGCCCTGGCGCACCAGCCACCGGCAGATCCCGGCCGTCACGACGCTCTTGCCGGCGTCGGAGGTGGTGCCGGCGACGAGGAGTCCCCCGTTCACTTCCCACGTCCCTTCGGGCTCTTGACGCTGCTGATGATCAGGCGCGCGGCGACCGTGGTGCCGAGCGCGAGCAGGCCGACGCGGCGGGAGAGCCGCACCGCCCGGTCGATGTCGGTGACCTGGACGGCCCGGCCCGTGTCGCCGCCCAGTACGGGCCGGTGCTCGACGCGGCCGCCGTAGGAGAGCGTGCCGCCCAGGCGCACGCCGAGCGCGCCCGCGAAGGAGGCCTCCACGGGCCCGGCGTTGGGGCTCGGGTGCTTGCGGGCGTCGGCCTTCCAGGCGCGCAGGGCGCCGCGCGGGTCGGGTCCGGCCACGGCGGCGAGTACGGCGGTCAGCCGGGCCCCCGGCCAGCCGGCCACGTCGTCGAGGCGGGCGGAGGCCCAGCCGTAGCGGCGGTGGCGCGGGGACTTGTGGCCGACCATCGCGTCCAGGGTGTTGACCGCCCGGAAGCCCAGCAGCCCGGGCACCCCGGCCACCGCGCCCCACACCAGGGCGCCCACGACGGCGTCGGAGGTGTTCTCGGCGACCGACTCGACCACGGCCCGGGCGATCCCGTCGGCGTCCAGCGCCTGCGGGTCCCGGCCGCACAGGTGCGGCAGCCGCGCCCGCGCCGCCTCGACGTCCCCGGCCGCGAGCGCCCGCCCGATGGTGCGCGCCTCCCGGGCGAGCGAGGTGCCGCCGACGACGGCCCAGACGGCTGTGGCGGTCAGTGCCGCGGAAGCGGTGGGCGAGGGGCGCACGGCGCGTGCGGCGACCGTGCCCAGCGCGACGGCGCCGCCCGCGCACACGACGGTGTGCAGGGCGCCCCAGCCGCGGTGGTCGTGCCACAACGCGCCTTCCAGGGCTCCGGCCGCGCGCCCGAACACGGCGACCGGGTGCCCGCGGCGCGGATCGCCGAGAAGCAGGTCGCCGAGAAGGCCGGCGGCGGCGCCGTACGCGTAGGAGCGATCGGCACCCATCGGCTCAGCCGGCCGTGGGAGCGGGAGCGGGCCTGGTACGGGTCCTTCGGCAGCAGCCGGGCATGGCGATCGATGTCCTCACTCAGGGTGTCCGCGCCCTGGTTCGACGAGATTCGGCGGTGAGAGTTCCTGGCTCCCGGGGGGTTCTTCCCCGGTGACAGTGGCGGGACCGCGCCGGATTCGCACCGGCTTCCTCTCTTGCCGCCGTACATGGCCCGGGCAGTCCACCACGTGCCCGGAACGGCCGTCAACCTGCCCTTGACCTGCAGGGGGAGAGTGTGCCGATCCCCACATCGCGGGGCGCCCGCGGCCCTTGGGCACGGCGAAGGCTCCCCTTCCGCGAGGAGCGGAGGGGGAGCCTTGGCGATGCCGGGTTCGCGGCGCCCCGGCCGGGTCACGCGGACGCTCGGGTCTGCGCGACGACGGCCAGGCCGCCGAGACGGTCAGGACTTGGAGACGATCAGGTAGATGCCGTACGCCACCGCCGCCGCGCAGGCCGCGAAGCAGACGTAGGCGCCGGTGACGGCGAGGGCGGCGGAGTCGCCCTCGGCCGCGGCCCGCTCGCGCCGGGTCAGGCCCCTGACGCCGAGGGTGAACAGGACCACGAGGCCCACCGTGGCCAGGAGGCTGACGCCGAAGACGGAGCCGATGGCCGCCCAGTCGATCTTCATGGGAATGCTTCCTTGTAACCGGAGAGGGTGCGGGTCAGACGGTGGCGGCCGGAGGCGTGGCCGAGGCGGCGGAAGCCGTGGACTCGGCGGCGGCCGGGACGGCGGCCGGGGCGGCGATGGTGGCCGTCAGGCCGTCGCCGATCGCACCCGCCGGCGGCGGGGTCACCGCGGCGATGGCGGTGGTCACCACGCCGGCCGGCTCATCGGCCGCGGCGACGACGTTGGTGTGGTCGACGACCTCGCGGCGGGAGAGCTTCCAGATCGCGGCGCTCGCGGCGATCAGGAAGACGGCGACCACGGCCGTGCCCCAGTCACCGAGGCCGGTGACGGACTCGGCGCCCGCGCCGACCAGCGCGGCGGCCGGGAGGGTGAGGACCCAGGCGATGGCCATACGGGTCGCGGTGGACCAGCGGACCACGCCGCCCTTGCGGCCGACGCCCGTGCCCATCACCGCGCCGGAGACGACGTGCGTGGTGGACAGGGAGAAGCCCAGGTGGGAGGAGGCCAGGATGGCGGTGGCGGCGCTGGTCTGGGCGGCGAAGCCCTGGCGCGGCTCCAGGTCGGTCAGGCCCGTGCCCATGGTGCGGATGATGCGCCAGCCGCCGATGTAGGTGCCGAGCGCGATGGCCAGGCCCGCGGAGAGGATGACCCAGGTGGGAGGGTTCGAGCCGGGAGAGACGGCGCCGCCCGCGACCAGCGCGAGGGTGATGATGCCCATCGTCTTCTGGGCGTCGTTGGTGCCGTGGGCGAGGGAGACCAGGCCGGCGGAGGCGATCTGGCCGACGCGGTAGCCCTTGCGGGAGGCCTCGCCCTCGGTCCTGCCGCCGAGGCCGTAGGACAGCCGGGTGGACAGCATGGCCGCGACGCCCGCGACGACCGGCGCGGCGACCGCCGGGAGCAGCACCTTGGTCACCAGCACGTCCCCGTGCACGGCACCGAAGCCGGCGGAGGCGACCGTGGCGCCGATCAGGCCGCCCATCAGGGCGTGCGAGGAACTGGACGGCAGGCCCACCAGCCAGGTCAGCAGGTTCCAGAGGATCGCGCCGACCAGCGCGGCGAAGATGACCTCGGGACGAATGCCCTTTTCGTCGACGAGACCTTTGGAGATCGTGTTGGCGACCTCCACGGAGAGGAAGGCGCCCACCAGGTTCAGGACGGCCGACATGGCAACTGCGATCTTGGGCTTCAGGGCGCCTGTCGAGATGGTGGTGGCCATCGCGTTGGCGGTGTCGTGGAAACCGTTCGTGAAATCAAACGCGAGTGCGGTTACCACCACAATCGCGAGGATCAGCGAGAAGCTTTCCATTTACCCAGGCAATCGTTCGAGGTCGTTGGGAGGTTGAACGTAGGCAACCTGGGTGAACGGAAGGTGAACTGGGGCGGGCTTGGGGGTGTCCGGAGAGGGTTGGCGGGATTCCGCTTGGCGTCGGTGTGATCCCGTTCGGTGCGCGCACCCCGGGCGCCCCTTGGCTACTTGCCCCGCGCGAAGCTCCGCAGCCGGCCGGCCGGGCCGTTGAAGAGATTCTGGTCACCCGGCAGGCCGCCCCGGATGTCGTACTGCCAGAACGTCCAGTACCGCCAGCCGCCCGGCAGCGGCCCCGGGCTCGAGTCGCCGTGCCGGGCGATCCACAGCGGGTTTCCGGAGGAGAACGCACGGCTGTTGCCGGTGCAGAGCTTCCACCACTGGCTCGTCGTGTAGATCACCGGGCGGCGGCCGGTCTCCTTCCTGACCTCGTCGCTGAAGGACCGGATCCAGCGGACCATCCGCTTCTTGCTCAGCCCGTAGCACTTGCGCTTCTTGTTGTACGGGTTGTACTCGACGTCGAGCGCGGGCGGCAGCGTCCAGCCGTCGGCCTGCCAGTCCCCGCCGTGCTGGACGAAGTACTTGGCCTGCCGGGCGCCGGAGGACTCGTCCGGCAGCGCGAAGTGGTACGCGCCCCGCACCAGGCCCGCCCCGCGCGCGCCGTCGTACTGCTCGGAGAAATAGGGGTTGCGGTACCCCGTGGACTCGGTCGCCTTGACGTAGACGAACCGCGCGCCCTTCGAGCGGGCGGCGGCCCAGTCGACGTGCTGCTGGTGCGACGAGACGTCGTGCCCCCGCAGAGATCCCGAAGCCAGTTCCGGGGGGCCGGCCGCCGCGGTCGCGGTGCCCGCGAGGACGAGCGCCGCCGTCGCCGCCGTGAGGACACCGGCGCGGCGACGGAGAAGGGTGCGTTCACTGGCCATGCGTCTCCCCGGGTCGGCGGACGCGGGGCGTCCGGCGAGCAAGAGGGATCATTCAAGGCCGGATGATCACCGAATTGGCGTCTCTTTACGGCGATTCGTGGCGACTTACGCCCATTCGGAGGGCGCTTCGGAGGGTCCTTCGGGGCTGCCCCGGGACTGCTTCGGGAGGCTGCTGCGGATGCCGCTCCGGAACCGCGCGGGCGCGCCCTGCCCGCGCCGCGCCTGGCGGCCCCCCGCCCCCGGCGGCCGCCACCTGGCAGGATCGCGGCATGGCTGAACAGCGGTGGGACGCGGAGCAGGGACGGTCGCCGGCGGAACTGGAACAGGCCTGGGCGGCAGTGGTCGCGACGGCGCGGCGCAGCGTAGCCGACGCGCTGGTGGTCGGCACCTCTGGCAATGTCTCGGCACGCGTCGGGGACGTCGTACTGGTCACCCCCTCGGGTGTCCCCTACGACCGGCTCGCCCCGGACGACCTCACCGGCGTCGACCTCAGCGGCCACCAGGTGCTGGGCACCCTCGTGCCGACCAGCGAGCTGCCCATGCACCTCGCCGTCTACCGCGCCACCGACGCCCGTGCGGTCGTCCACACCCACGCCGTGCACGCCACCGCGGTCTCCACCCTGGTGCCCGAACTCCCACCGGTCCACTACATGACCGCTGCCCTCGGCGGCCCCGTCCGCGTCGCCCCCTACGCCACCTACGGCACCGAGGAACTGGCCGCGAACATGCTCCGCGCCCTCACCGGCCGCTCCGGCTGCCTGCTGCAGAACCACGGCACGATCACCTACGGCGCCACCCTCGACCAGGCCTACGACCGCACCGCCCAGCTGGAGTGGATGTGCCGCCTGTGGCTGGCGGCCGCCAGTGTGCCGGGCCTGACCCCGTCCCTGCTGACCGAGGCCCAACTGGCACAGGCGGGGGAGCGGTTGCGGGGGTACGGGCAGCGGAAGTGACCGCGGCCGCTCCCCGAGTCCCTTCCTCATCTCCCTTCCTCATCCTTTCCCTCCGGTGGTGCCGAGCCCTCCTCCGGTGGTGCCGAGCCGGCCCGTACCACCACGCCCTTCACCCGGCCACCTCCGCTCCGCTGGCCGGGGGAGGCGGCCCCGACGACACTGGACAGGTGCGCCCAGTCAAAGCGACCGCCACCGCAGTCACCGCGGTCCTGGCGGCCGGCGCGGCATCCGTCGCCGCAGGCCGGCTCGCCAGCGACGCCGCGCTCAAGGCACCCGCGGGCCGCCCGCTGCCCACCGAACCCCGCCTGACCGTGCACGGCACCGCCGCCGGCCGGATCACGCTCACCCGAGCCCTCGCCGCCCTGCGCCCCGGCAGCTACGGTCTCGCCGGGGACGGCGTCCACGCGGTCGTCGGCCCCGTCCTGGACGCTGCCCCGCACAGCGCCGACGCCGTCGTACGGCGCCTGGAACGCGTCACGCACGGCACCCTCCGCCCCGGCGACGCGGTGTGGCTCACCCCGAACCTGTACGTCGGCAACCCGCGCACCGCGCTCGGCCTCGACCACGCCGACATCGACGTGCCCGGCGAACTGGGCGCCCTGCCCGCCTGGTTCGTGCCCGGCGCCCGGGACACCTGGCTGATCGCCGTGCACGGGCTCGGCGCCACCCGGGAACAGGCCATGAACCTCATGGCCCCCCTGCACACCCGCCGGGTGCCGGTCCTCGCGCTCGCCTACCGCGGCGACCTCGGCGCCCCGCGCCCGCCCGACGGGCTGAACCACCTCGGCGAGACCGAGTGGCGGGACGTGGACGCGGCGATCCGCTACGCCGTCCGCCACGGCGCCCGCCGGGTCGTCCTGCTCGGCTGGTCCACCGGCGCCACGATGGCCCTGCGCGCCGCCGAGCACTCCCCGGTGCGCGAGCACATCGCCGGGCTGGTCCTCGACTCGCCCGTGCTGAGCTGGGAGGCCACGCTGCGGGCCCTCGCCCGGGCCCGGCACACCCCGCCGCCGCTGCTGCCGCTCGCGGTGCGCGCCGCCCAGGGCCGGACCGGCCTGTACGCCGATAAGGCCGCCGAGCCCACCGACCCGGACCTGCTCACCGTGCCGACCCTGATCTTCCACGGCCCGGACGACCAGGTGGCCCCCTGGGAGTACTCCCGCCGCCTCGCCGCCCGCCGCCCGGATCTGGTCGCCCTGCACACCGTGGCCGGGGCCCCGCACGCGGCGATGTGGAACGCCGACCCGCAGGGGTACCAGGAACGGCTGCGCCGCTTCATGACCCCGCTGGTCTGAGCGCGCCCCGGGCTCGCCCCGGACCCGGTCAGGGCCCGTCCCGTCCCCTCCGGCGTGCGCCGGGCATCCCGGTGCCGCGCATTCCGTTTAAGGCCGTACGACTGGCCTGATCCCCCCTTCCCGCCCCGCGCCGGACCCCGTGCGTTGGCCAGCCCCGTCGCCCGCCGTGACATTCCGTTTGGGTTTTCGGACCGTCAACCGGAAGACTGCACCCGTGACGTCCCGTATCCCGCGCGACTCCAGGCTTCGACTCGTCCGACCGCGACCCCTGGCCGCCGCCCCCAGAGCTGTGAACCAGCGGCGCCAGCAGCGCCCCTCGCCCCGGCCGCCGGAGGGCACCCCCGCCCCGGCCGAACTGGCCAGAATGGCGCGCACAGGCCTCGCGGGCCCGGTCCGCGTCGCCCGCTGGGCCGACGCCGCCCTAGGCCCCGGCAGCCCGGGCGCCACCGTCGACGGCAAGGCCACCCTCTCCGACCCGACCGCCGAACGCGCCGCCGCCGACCTCGGCCTGAGCGCCGCTCAGGTCCGTGCCCACTGGGACACCGCACGTCTGGCCGGACTGGTCGAGGTGCACGGCGACAACGCGCGCCCCAGCTGGCGGCTGCGCGCCTGGGACCGCGACGAGAGCGCCGTACTGCGCGGCTGGGTCGCCCTCTTCGACGCCTGGTCGCTCGCCTCCCCGGAGCCGGAGGACCACGAGCCGGCCGCCGTCGCCGAGGTCGTCTCGGCCATGCCCCAGGTGCTCTCCTTCCTCCAGCTGTCCGCCGGGCCCGTCCCCGTGGAGCAGCTGCTCGACCTGCTCCAGCAGCGCGTCACCGAACTGCGCACCGAGCGCTGCGAGGTCCCCTACGAGTCCGGCACCGACCGGGCCGGCGGGGCCGGGCCCGTACGGCCGGCCGTGCCGGGGGCCCGGCAGCCGGCCGAGTCCGAGTCCGTGCCCGTGACCGGACAGCCTGCCGGGAACCCGGGCCCGGCGGACCCCGCCCCGGCCGCCGACACCCCGCTCGCCCCCCTCCTCGACTGGGCACTGCACGCCCTCGCCGCCGTCGGCGCCCTGACCTACGGCGACGGCCAGGCCACGCTCACCCCGCTGGGCAGCTGGGCGGTGTGGGTCAAGCTCGAGCAGATCTGCGTCGCCGCGCAGAGTCCCGCCGGCAACATCGAGCAGTCCGCCGAGGACATGCTCCGCGGCTGCGCCCAGCTCCGCCCCAACGCGGCCCGCGCCGAGTACCGCGCGTGGCTGGCCGCCCGGCCCGTCGGCGGCGCCGTCACCGAGCTGATCGAGGCCGCGCGCGGCGAGGACGCGCTGCTGCGCGGCCTGGCCTTCGAGGCGCTGCGCGTCGTCGGCGCCCCCGCCGAGCCCGACGTGCACGGGGTGGTGGACGAGCCGGCCCTCAGGCCCTACGCCTTGCTGTGGCTCGCCGAGCACGACGGGGTCGACCCCGAGGACGCCCACGAGGTCCTCACCCGGGAGGAGGCGACCTGGCTGTGGGTGGACACCGCCGCGGCCGTCGCCGACCACGGGGAGGCGCCGATGCTGGTCCGGCATCTGGAATCCGCGGTGCAGCCCACCGTCCCCCAGCTGCTCGACGAGGTCCGCGCCGTCGGTCACCCGCGCACCGTGCAGGTGCTGGTCGCGCTCGCCGCCGCACACCCCGACCCGGCCCTGGCCAAAGCCGTGCGTCGGGCCGCCTTCCAGGTGCACACCGGCGGATGACGGGGGCGCACCGGCGGCCGGTCGGCGCCGGGCGGCCGGCTCACACGCCGGTCTCGGGGCCGATCTCGGGGGCGTACGTCCCGAAGCTCCAGATGTTGCCCTCGAGGTCCCGGGCCATGTAGTCCCGCCCGCCGTAGTCCTGGTCCGTCGGGGGCATGAGGATCTCCACGCCGTGCTCCAGGGCCCGCTGATGGTGGGCGTCGACGTCGTCCACGACGACGTACACCCCGGCGGGTCCCGCGTCCTTCATCGCCGCGTCGAAGCGGCCGCCGCGGCCCTTGGAGCCGATCATCACCGCGCCGTGGCCCTGGACCAGCTCGGCGTGCATCACCCTGCCGTCCGCCGTCTCGTACAGCGACAGCTCCGTGAAGCCGAGGCCCTCCGTCAGCTGTCTGATCGCCGCCTGCGCGTCCGCGTACAGCAGCGAGGGACAGATGCCCGGCCGTCCACCACCCATGCCTGCCACGCCGATCACTCCTTCGTGAGCTTCGTAGGCCTTCGTACGGCTGCGTACGCCGTTCCCGCGGCGTCCCGTCCAGTCTCGCAGCCGCCACCGACAACGCCTCGGCGCAAGATGCCGCGCCGCCGCGCGCCCCCCGTGCGCCAGCCCGCGGCACGGCGACGACCTGCCGGAACGGGCTCCGGGCGTGCGGAGCGACCGGATCCGAACACGGGGACGTCGCACTGATGTGGTGCGGACGCAGGAAAACCGCTTGCCTGGTCCCGTTAGACTTCTTTCATGGCCATTCTCCTTGCGCATTAGACGGCGGGAACGCCCTCAGCCGCCCACCCGCCCCTACCTGTACGCCCTGGAGTCTGTCCGTGATCTCCGCCTCCGGTATCGAGCTGCGCGCCGGTGCCCGAATCCTCATCGAGAGCGCCACCTTCCGCGTCGCCAAGGGCGACCGCATCGGCCTGGTCGGCCGCAACGGCGCCGGCAAGACCACCCTCACCAAGGTCCTGGCCGGTGACGGCATCCCCGCCGCGGGCACCGTCACCCGCTCCGGCGAGGTCGGCTACCTCCCGCAGGACCCCCGCACCGGTGACCTCGACGTCCTCGCCCGTGACCGCATCCTGTCCGCGCGCGGCCTCGACGTACTGATCCGCAAGATGCGCGAGAACGAGCAGCGCATCGCCAACGGCCAGGGCGCCACCCGCGAGAAGGCGCTCAAGCAGTACGAGCGCCAGGAGACCGAGTTCCTCACCAAGGGCGGGTACGCCGCCGAGGCCGAGGCCGCCACCATCGCCGCCGCGCTCAACCTGCCCGACCGCGTGCTCGGCCAGCCCCTGCACACCCTCTCCGGCGGTCAGCGCCGCCGTATCGAGCTGGCCCGGATCCTGTTCTCGGACGCCGACACCCTGCTGCTCGACGAGCCGACCAACCACCTCGACGCCGACTCGATCGTCTGGCTGCGGGACTACCTGAAGACCTACCGCGGCGGCTTCATCGTGATCTCCCACGACGTCGACCTGGTGGAGACGGTCGTCAACAAGGTCTTCTACCTGGACGCGAACCGGTCCGTGATCGACGTCTACAACATGGGCTGGAAGCTCTACCAGCAGCAGCGCGAGGCCGACGAGAAGCGCCGCAAGCGCGAGCGCGCCAACGCGGAGAAGAAGGCCGCCGCGCTCCACTCCCAGGCGGACAAGATGCGCGCCAAGGCCACCAAGACCGTCGCCGCGCAGAACATGGCCCGCCGCGCGGACAAACTGCTGGCCGGCCTGGACGCCGTCCGCGTCTCCGACAAGGTCGCCAAGCTCCGCTTCCCGGAGCCCGCGCCCTGCGGCAAGACCCCGCTGACGGCCGAGGGCCTGTCGAAGTCGTACGGCTCGCTGGAGATCTTCACCGACGTCGACCTCGCCATCGACAAGGGCTCCAGGGTGGTCATCCTCGGCCTCAACGGCGCCGGCAAGACGACCCTGCTGCGGCTGCTCGGCGGCGTCGAGCAGCCCGACACCGGCGAGGTGATCCAGGGCCACGGCCTCAAGCTCGGCTACTACGCCCAGGAGCACGAGACCCTGGACCCCGCCCGGACCGTCCTGGAGAACATGCGCTCGGCCGCCCCCGACATGGACCTGGTCGAGGTCCGCAAGGTGCTCGGCTCGTTCCTGTTCTCCGGCGACGACGTCGACAAGCCCGCCGGTGTCCTCTCCGGCGGCGAGAAGACCCGCCTCGCCCTCGCCACGCTCGTCGTCTCCTCGGCGAACGTGCTGCTCCTGGACGAGCCCACCAACAACCTCGACCCGGCCAGCCGCGAGGAGATCCTCGGCGCGCTGCGCACCTACAAGGGAGCGGTCGTCCTCGTCACGCACGACGAGGGCGCCGTCGAGGCACTCCAGCCGGAGCGGATCATCCTGCTCCCCGACGGCGTCGAGGACCTGTGGGGTTCCGACTACGCGGATCTCGTCGCCCTGGCGTGATCCACTGCGTATGGATCATTCGGCCGAGCCGTGATCCATCATCTGTGTGAGATCTCCTCGTATCGGGGTGTGTCGTACACGGATTTTCCGGCCGATCCCGTGCGCGCCAAGGGATCGGCCGTTGCGCGTCGCTGACCTGGTACTTCGCGAATCCACCCGTTCGGTCGCATGCGTGCCACTCCTTGGAATCGAATATTCCGCTTGTGGGGATCCGCTCCTGTCGTCACAACGATGTCTCACCGACCTTGCCGAATGGGTGGCCATCCCGCCCAAGAGGGGTGATCATGAGGAGACCAGAGCGCACTTCCCATGAGGAGGCACGGGTGGCCGAGACTCTGAAGAAGGGCAGCCGGGTGACCGGCGCCGCGCGCGACAAGCTCGCGGCAGACCTGAAGAAGAAGTACGACTCCGGTGCGAGCATCCGGGCGCTGGCCGAGGAGACCGGCCGCTCGTATGGCTTCGTACACCGGATGCTCAGCGAGTCGGGCGTCACGCTTCGTGGGCGTGGCGGAGCGACCCGGGGCAAGAAGGCCGCATCGTCCTGACTCCGGGCGGCCCATCGGCTTCGATGGTGGCCACCCGGTCGGCGGTGTGATCGGCCGGGTGGTTACTGTGCAGTCACTTAAGCGTGCCCAGCACGCCTGACAGACCGCACCCATCGGAGGCGCCCCATGGCTTCGGCCGACCAGGACCTCGCTCCTGTACTCGACAAGGACGGCGTACGGCTCACCGTCGACGACGCGCTCGCCACGGTGACGCTGACCAACCCGGCCAAGCGCAACGCGCAGAGCCCCGCCCTGTGGCGGGCGCTCACCGAGGCCGGCCGGCTGCTGCCGGGCTCCGTCCGTGTCGTCGTGCTGCGCGGCGAGGGCAAGTCCTTCTCCGCCGGGCTGGACCGCCAGATGTTCACCCCGGAGGGGATCCCGGGCGAGCCGAACTTCATCGAACTCGCGCGCCGTGACGACGCCGGGCTCGACGCGAGCATCGCCGAGTTCCAGCAGGCGTTCACCTGGTGGCGGCGCAACGACATCGTGTCCATCGCCGCCGTCCAGGGACACGCCATCGGCGCCGGCTTCCAGCTCGCGCTCGCGTGCGACCTGCGGGTCGTCGCGGACGACGTGCAGTTCGCCATGCGCGAGACCAGCCTCGGTCTCGTACCCGACCTGACCGGCACACATCCGCTGGTCGGTCTCGTCGGGTACGCCCGCGCGCTCGAGATCTGCGCCACCGGACGGTTCGTCGGAGCCGAGGAGTCGGTGGCGTCCGGGCTGGCCAGTATCGCCGTGCCCGGCGATCAACTGGACGAGTCCGTACGGGACTTGGCCGCGGCGCTGCTGGCCGCGCCGCGGGATGCGGTGGTGGAGACCAAGGCGTTGCTGCGCGGCGCCTGCGACCGCACCTACGACGAGCAGCGTGCGGCCGAGCGGGCTGCTCAGGCGCGCCGGCTGCGGGATCTGGCCGGCGTCGGGGAATGAGTCCTGTGCCGGCGCGTGCGCCGGTCAGCCGACCGAGGTGATCAACACCGCCACCGTCGGCCGGTCCTCCAGTGCCTCCCGCACGGCCGTGCGGACCCCCCGGGCCACCTCGACGGCCCGGTGGTCCGCGTCGGCCGTCAGTTCCACGCGCGCGTGCCGGTGCGGCAGTGCCGTCGTACCGGCCGTGCGCTCCTGAAGACGTACCCCGCGGCCGAGGACGGCGGTCAGCCCCCGCACGCCCGGGACGGACAGCGCGGCCGTCGCCGCCCGTGCCTCGTCCGGGTCCGAGGGCTCCCCGGCAGGCACCGGCCGCGGAGCGCGTACCTGCCGGGGCGGCTCCGGCGCGTCCAGCAGGTCGGTCACCCGTAGGTCCACCTCCCGCACCACCAGCCCGAGCCGGCGGGTCGCGGCCGCGGCCAGTGTCCGCCGCAGGCGGGACGCCACCGCGGGCAGAGGTTCGGCGGCCGTCGCCGCGAAGTCCGCCGTCAGGCGCAGCGGGCCCGGCGGCAGCGCGGCCGGCGGGGGCGGTACGACCGGCTCGTGCACATCGTCCGGATCGGCGAGCGCGAGCCGTAGCGTGCCCAGGCGCACGCCGGGCAGTTCGTCAGCCGCCGCGCGCTCCACCACGGCCACGGCCGCCCCCTCCGCGATCCACGCGCCGTCACGCGGGCCGCCGAGCGGCAGCAGCCTGCCCAGCCCCACGTGCTGCCGCACCGTCTGTGCCCACCGGTCCGCCGTCATTCCACCAGCCTGCCGTATCCCCGGTGTGCGGGCGGGGAACCGTGCGTACGGTGGTCGGGAGACGACGACCGAAAGGGACGTACGGCGATGACCGACATGACGACGACCCCAGAGGGCGATCACGAGGAGCCGCTGCCGGCCCGCAAGCCCACCCGGCGGGGCACCGGCGACCCGGCGGCCCGCGGACGGACGACCATCGCCGACGGTGTCGTGGAGAAGATCGCCGGGCTCGCGGCCCGGGACGTGGTCGGCGTGCACGCCCTGGGCAGCGGGCTGGCCCGCACCTTCGGCGCCGTGCGCGACCGGGTGCCCGGCGGCTCCAAGTCGGTGACACGGGGCGTCAAGGCCGAGGTCGGCGAGGTGCAGACCGCGCTCGACCTGGAGATCGTCGTCGACTACGGCGTCTCGATCACCGGCGTCGCCCGCGCGGTGCGCGAGAACGTGATCGCCGCCGTGGAGCGCATGACCGGACTCGAGGTCGTCGAGGTCAACATCGCGGTGAGCGACGTCAAGCTGCCCGAGGAAGAGGACGAGGAGCCCGAGCCGCGGATCCAGTGAACAGGCCGGACCCGGCTCCGGATCCCGCACACCGACGAGTTGAGGAGCGCTGCATGAGCATGGCCGTGGTCGGCATGATCGCCGGGATGGCGCTGGGATTCGCCGGGTACTTCGGCGGCTTCGGCGCCTTCCTGCTGGTGGCCGCGCTGGGTGCGATCGGGTTCGTCGCCGGCCGGTTCGCGGAGGGCGACCTGGAGCTGGGCGACTTCTTCCGCACCCGTGACGACCGGCGCGACCGGCGGCGGTGACCGGCGGTGAGCGCCGAGACCGTGGCGGCGCACCCGCACCCGCCGCCGGTGCCGCCGGTGCCGCCGGGCGAGCGGGGTGCCCTGCGGATCGCCGACCGGGTCGTGGCCAAGATCGCCGCGCAGGCCGCCCGTGAGGCACTGCCGCCCCTGCCCGCCGACGCGGCCGCCCCGCACGCCACGGTCGTGGTGCTCCCCGGCTCCCGGCCCGGCCCGAGCGGGGGGAGCACCGCCGAGGCGGCCCGCGTCCGGATCCACCTCGAGCTGGGCTACCCCTGCGACATCGGCGCGCACTGTGCCGCCGTGCGTCGTCAAGTCGCCGAGCGGGTAAGCGCGTTGGTGGACATGGAGGTGCCCGAGGTCGCCGTCCGGATCGAGCGGCTGCATCCGGCACCGGAACCCGGCGCGGTCCATGGGAGGGCACGATGAGCGAGCCACCGGCGACCACCCCGACCCTCGACAAGGCCCCGCCCGCGGCCCCGGCCCCCGCCCGGGGCAGCCGCCGCTTCTGGTCGCCGCGCCGGGTGCCGGCCGCCGTCGTCGCCGTCCTGCTCGTGGCCGGCGCGGGCCTGCTGCTGTACGACGTCGCCGCCGTCCGCGCCCACCGGCCGGCGATGCACTGGCGCCGCGCGCTGGCCCGGCAGCTGGCCGAACGACAGCTGGACGACACCTGGGTACTGGCCGGCGCGGGAGTCGCCGTCGCCCTCGGCCTGTGGCTCGTCGTCCTCGCGGCCACACCCGGCCGGCGCGACCTGCTCCCGATGCGCCGCCCGCACCCCGACGTCCGTGCCGCGCTCCGGCGCGAGGCGGCGGCGCTGCTGCTGCGCGACCGCGCGCTGGACGTGTCGGGGGTCCGCTCGGTACGGGTGCGGATGCGCCGTACGAAGGCCGACGTCCGCGCCGTCTCGCACTTCCGTGACCTGGACGACGTATGCGCCGACCTGGCCCTCGCCCTCGAGGACGCGATCCGGGGCCTCGGCCTGACCCGGCCGCCCACGCTGTCGCTGCGGGTGACCCGGCCCGGGCGGAAGGGGTGACGGCGATGCGTACGGGCCGCCTCAACCGCGTCCTGCTGGCCCTCGTCGGCCTGCTCCTGCTCGTGCTCGGCGGGGCGGTGCTGGCCGTCGGCCTGGGCGCGCCGGTCCCCTCCTGGTGGATCCACACCGGCTCGCACGACGTCCTGCTGACCCGGGCCGAACGCACCCGCTGGCGGCACACCACCTGGTGGTGGCCGGCCGTCCTCGCCGGCCTCGCCGCCGTGGTCCTGCTCGCCCTGTGGTGGCTGACGACGGTCCCGCGCCGCCGCCGGCTGACCGAGATCCTGGTCGACACCGGCGACGGCGACTGCGCCCTCCTGCGCGGCAGGGCCCTGGAATCGGCACTCGCCCAGGAGGCCGTCCAGCAGGAGGGGGTGGCCCACGCCGAGGTCGTCCTGCGCGGCCGTCGCACGGCACCCACGGCAAGGATCTGGCTCCAACTGGAGCCGCACGTGGACCCGTCGACGGCCCTGAACGGCTTCACGACCCAGGCCCTCGCCCACGCGCGCGAGTCGGCACGGCTGGAGTCCCTGCCGGCGGAGGTGAGCCTGAGAGCGGTCAAGCACCGTGCGGAAAGGGTCACTTGACGACAGGACCCCGGGGCACTAGAACCCGTGCCGCATGCCCCCGTCCACCGGCACCATGATCCCGGTCAGATAGGAAGCCGCCGGAGACAGCAGGAACGCCGCAACCCGGCCGAACTCCTCCGGTGCCCCGTACCGCCGCAACGGAATCCGGGCCTCGTTCGCGGCCCGAGTGGCCTCGGGGTCGGCGGACAGCCCGTCCAGCTCGCGCACGCGGTCCGTGTCGATGCGGGCAGGCAGCAGCCCCAGCACCCGGATCCCGCGCGGCCCCAGCTCGTCGGCGAGCGACTTGGCGAACCCGGCGAGCCCCGGCCGCAGCCCGTTGGAGATGGTCAGCGCGGGGATCGGCTCGTGCACCGAGCCGGACAGCACGAACCCGATCACCCCGCCCGGCTCCAGCTCGGCCGCCGCCGCCCGCGCGATCCGCACCGCGCCGAGGAACACCGACTCGAACGCGTCGCGCCACTGCTCGTCGGTGTTGTCCGCGACGAACCCGGGCGGCGGGCCGCCCACGCTCACCAGCACGCCGTCGAAGCCGCCGAAGTGCTCACGGGCGGCCGCGACCAGTTGCTCCGGAGCCTGCGCGTCGGAGTTGTCCACGGCCACGCCCAGCGCGTTCGGGCCCAGTTCGGCGGCGGCGTCGGCGACCCGCTTGCCGTCCCGGCCGCTGATCACGACCTTCGCCCCGTCGGCGACGAGTTCCCGCGCGGCGGCGTTGCCCAGCCCGCGCGTCGCCCCGGTGACGACGTACACCCGGTCCTTCAGTCCAAGATCCATGGTCCCTATCCTGCCTGGTCGCCCCCGAACAGTGTGAGCGCGGTGTTCACCAGGGCGATATGGCTGAAGGCCTGCGGGAAGTTGCCCACCTGGCAGCGCAGGTCCGGGTCGTACTCCTCCGCCAGCAGCCCCACGTCGTTGGTGAGGCCCACCAGCCGCTCGAACAGCCCCCGGGCCTCCTCCTCGCGGCCGGTCGCGTGCAGGGCCTGCGCGAGCCAGAACGAGCAGGCCAGGAAGGCACCCTCGCCGCCCGGCATCCCGTCGACGCCGACCGCGTCGGTGTCGTAGCGGCGCAGGAGGCCGCCGTGGTCCAGGTCCGCGCGGATCGCGTCGACCGTGCCGGTCACGCGCGGATCGTCGGGCGGCAGGAATCCGACGAGGGGGATCATCAGCAGGGCGGCGTCCAGCTCGCGCGAACCGTAGTACTGCGTGAACGTGTTGCGCCGGGGGTCGTAGCCCTGCTCGCACACCTCCCGGTGCACCTCGTCGCGCATGGCCCGCCAGCCGTCCAGATCGCCGCGCAGTTCCGGGTGTTCCTCCAGCGTCCGTACGGCGCGGTCGGCGGCCACCCACACCATCACCTTCGAGTGCACGAACTGGCGCCGGCCGCCGCGCACCTCCCACAGGCCCTCGTCGGGCTGGCGCCAGGCCGACGCCAGGAACTCCATCAGCGAGCGCTGGATCGCCCACATGTGCGGTCTGGTCGGCAGCCCGCCGGCGCGGGCCAGCGACAGCGAGTCCATGACCTCGCCGTACACGTCCAGCTGGAGCTGGTCGACGGCGCCGTTGCCCACCCGCACCGGGGCGGACTGCGCGCAGCCGGGCAGCCAGGGCAGCTCCCACTCCGGCAGCCGTCGCTCGCCGGCCAGGCCGTACATGATCTGCAGCTCCGCCGGGTCGCCCGCGACCGCGCGCACCAGCCAGTCGCGCCAGGCCTCGGCCTCCTTGTGGTAACCGGCCGAGAGCAGGGCGCCGAGGGTGAACGTGGAGTCGCGCAGCCAGCAGTAGCGGTAGTCCCAGTTGCGCACCCCGCCCGGCTCTTCCGGCAGTGAGGTGGTGGCCGCGGCGACGATCCCGCCCGTCGGGGCGTAGGTGAGGGCCTTGAGCGTGATCAGGGACCGCACGAAGGCGTCCCGGTACGGCCCGTCGTAGTGGCAGCGGGAGGCCCAGCGCCGCCAGTCCCGGACACTGGCGCTCAGCGCCTCATGGGGGTCGACGAGCGGGGGACGCGGCTGGTGCGAGGGGTGCCAGGTCAGCACGAACGCGACCTGCTGGCCCTTGGCGACGGTGAACTCGCAGTGGGTGCCGAAGTCCTCGCCCCACATGTCCACGTGGGGATCGGTGCGCAGCCACACCGAGTCCGGCCCGGCCACGGCGACCCGGTGGCCGTCGGAGCGGCGCATCCACGGCACGATCGAGCCGTAGTCGAACCGCAGGCGGAGCGTGCTGTGGACGGTGACGTGCCCGCTGACGCCCTCCACTATGCGCACGACGTCGGGCGCGCGGTCGCGCTGCGGCATCAGGTCGGTGACGCGTACGGTGCCCTCCGCCGTCTCCCACTCGGTGTCGAGGACGAGGGTGTCGGGCCGGTAGGCGCGCCGGGTGCACACACCGGCGCCCTCGGGCGCGATCCGCCAGTGGCCGTGGTTCTCGTCGCCCAGCAGCTTCGCGAAGCAGGCACCGGAGTCGAAGCGGGGCAGACACAGCCAGTCGATCGAGCCGTCCCGGCCGACCAGGGCCGCCGTCTGCTCGTCGCCGATGAGTGCGTAGTCCTCGATGCGCGCGTTCACGGGATGCGGTTTCCCGTGGGGCCTGGGGGCCAATCAGGTGGTGCGCCGGGGGAGTGACGTGTCCCCCCTACGCCCCCGGATCACACGGCGGCCGGTTCCGTCTCCTCGGGCTTCTCCGGCGTGTCGGGCGTGTCGGGTGCCTTCGGCGCGGTCTCGGCCGCCGCGGCTTCCTTCCGGTCGCGGATCTCGCGCCGGACCAGGGACCACCAGCCGAACGGGACGGCCGCGGCGAACAGCCACCACTGGATCATGTACGCGTAGTTCAGCGGGGCGTCCTCGCTGCCCGGGTCGGAGATCTGCTCCGGGGAGCCCGTCTGGGGCCCGGTCTGCTCGATGTATCCGCCGAGCACCTGGGCGCCGAGCCGGTGCGCCTCCTGCCCGCTGCTGATCAGCATGATCTGCCGGTCGGGCAGGCCCTGGACGTTCTTGATGCCGCTCGCCGCGGTCGTCTCGTCGGCCATGAGCCGCCCGGTGACGGTGGTCCTGCCGGCGGGCGGGGCGGGGATCTTCGGGAAGGCGGTCTGGGCGCCGTCCGCGGGGATCCAGCCGCGGTTGACGAGCAGCACCTTGCCGTCGGTGAGGACGAACGGGGTGAGCACGTGGTAGCCGACCTCGCCGTCGGCGTTGGTCCGGCGCCGGACCACTTCCTGCCTGGCGGTGTCGAAGGTGCCGGTCGCGGTGACCGTGCGGTACCTCTCGGTGCGGGTCACGGCGTGTCCCGGAGAGGACAGCTGCTCGACCGGGACCGGCCTCGCGTGCAGCGCGGAGGAGACCAGGTTGTTGCGCGCGGTGCGCTCCTCGTACCGGTGCTGCTGCCAGAAGCCGAGCCGGATCATCGTCGGGATCAGCGCGATCGCGACGAGTGTGAGGATCACCCACTGGACGGACAACAGGAAGCGGTAGCGGTGCACCCCACGACGGTACCTCCGGGCCGTGGGACGCCCTCGGGCGGGTACCCGGGTCGCGCGCCGGGATCACACCCGGTCGACGATCCCCACCTTCCCCGCCTCGCGGGCGCAGTGCGCGCCGCAGTAGAAGCTGCCCTCGGCCTCCACGCCCTGGCCGATGATCGAGACCTTGCACTTCTCGCAGACCGGGGCCATGCCCTTGATCGCACAGGAGAAGCAGTCGAAGACGTGCACCGCGCCCTGTGCGTGGACCTCGAAGGTCATTCCGTAGTCATTGCCGCAAACTTCGCATTTCGCCATGAGCCACAGGGTGGAACGTCACCGGGGAACGGGCGAGCGGCCGCCGGGTGAGTCGTCCGACAATCACCCGTTCGTACGGTCGTGCCGCTCGTAGACGGTCGCGTGTCCCTTGCCGGGCGTCCTTTGCCGGGCGTCCTTGGTCGCCCGTGTCATTCGTCGGCCGGCTCGACGTCCCGCAGCAGCTGTCCGAAGGCGGCCTCGTCGAGGACCGGTGTGCCGAACTGCCGCGCCTTGACCACCTTGGACGTGCCCGAGTCGGGGTCGTTTGTGACCAGCAGGCTGGTCAGCCGGGAGATGCTGGACGCCACATGCAGCCCGGCCTCGGTCGCCCGGTCCTCCAGCAGCTCGCGGTCGACGGAGGTGTCCCCGGAGAACGCCACCCGCATGCCCTGTTTGAGTCGTTTGCCGTCTTCGTACCGCCCGGGGTTGGGGTGAGGGCAGGCGGGCCGCTTCCGGGACGGGCGCCAACTGCCCGGGCGGTAGCCGCCGTAGCCGCCGCTCGACTGCCGGGGCACCGGGCGGTCCGACCACTCCGTCAGCGGCCGGCACTCCAGCAGCGGCAGCCGTACGCCGCCCGCCGCCGCGGCCCGCAGGCTGGGCCGGAACGCCTCCGCCAGCACGCGCGCGTCGTCCAGCGCGTGGTGCGCCCGCTGCTGTACGACGCCGAAGTGCGCCGCCAGCGACTCCAGCTTGAAGTTGGGCAGCGGCAGGTCCAGCTCCTTCGACAGCGCGATGGTGCACAGCCGCTGACGCACCGGCGCCTCGCGCTTCGCGCGCGCGTACTCCCGCGCGATCATCTGCCAGTCGAAGACGGCGTTGTGCGCGACGAGCACCCGGCCGTCCAGCCGCGCGGCGAACTCCTCCGCGATGTCCGCGAACAGCGGTGCCGCTTCGAGCACCTCGCTCGTCAGACCGTGTATCCACACGGGTCCCGGATCGCGCTCCGGGTTGACCAGCGTGTACCAGTGGTCCTCGACCTCGCCGCGCTCGTCCAGCCGGTAGACGGCGGCCGAGATGATCCGGTCGTCCCGGGCCAGGCCGGTGGTCTCCACGTCAACGACCGCGTATCCCTTCGGATACGCGGTCGGCCACTGGGTGGGGGAGGACACTGCGGTCGCACGGTCTTCGAGCATGGTCACTGAGGATACGGGCCAGGACTGACAGCGGGGTCCCGCAGGTGCCGGTCGCGACCGCCGGGCTCCGCCCGCACGCTCGGGTGCCGCACGCGCGTGCGTGCCCCGCGCCCCTGAAGCGGCCGTCACGCGTGCGTGCTGGGCCCGCCTGAAGCGGCCGTCACGCGTGCGTGCCGGGCCCGTGCTCTTCGGGCGGCCCGGCCGGGTGGGCGTGCGGGTGAGGAGGGTGCTGCGGCAGCAGGGACCGCACCAGCGCGCGTAGGGACGTCACGAACAGCCGCTCCGTGTCCACCGGGCGGGCCAGCGCACGGGCCAGCGCCGGATCGTCCCCGGTGGTCTCGGCACCCCACAGTTCCTCCTCGCCGGGATGCTGTGCCGGGGCCCGCTCGCGGTTGCGCTCCACCAGCACGTGCCCGACGACCTGGAACTGCACGGCCCGGACGAACTCGGCCGCCCGGGCGCCGCGCAGCCCGGCCGCGTGCGCCTCGCGCACCAGGACCCGCTGGGCGGGCAGGAACATCCGGTCGGTCAGCCCCCGCTCGTGCACCAGGGCCACCAGATGCGGATGGCCGCGCAGTTGCCGGCGCAGGGCGCGCGCGACGCCGGTCACGCGCTGCTCGGGGGTGCGTCCGGACGCGCGGATCTCGCCCAGTTCGGCCACGGTCCGCTCCACCAGGGCGTCGAGCAGCGCCTCACGGCCGCCCACGTGCCAGTAGATCGACGTCACCGCCGTCCCCAGTTCGGCGGCGAGCCTGCGCATGGTGAGCGCGTCCGCCCCGTGCTCCTTCACCAGGACCGCCGCGGCCTCCAGCACCGCCTCCCGGGTCAGCGTGCCCCGCGCCTCGATCGTCATGATCCCCCAACTCCCGTCCGTACGCGTGTCTTTACCCCTCACGAGGACTGCTGTAACTGTGTTACAGATGACGGCCCGTCAGGGAGCGGGCGTGCCGGAAGAAGGGCGGTACGGCGTATGGCACGTGCACGCGTACGGTACGGCGCACGGACCGAGCGGGAGATCGCCGCCACGCGCGGCGCGAGCGCGCGGCTTCCCGGGATCTGGTCCACCGGAGTGGTGGCCGTCTGGGAGAGCGACCCGGACGCCGTCGCGGCGGTGCTGCCGCCGCCCCTCAAACCCACCGGCCACCCGCTCGTCCGGGTGAACATCAGCAAGGTCGACCTGCCCGGACACCCGCTCGGCGCCGGCTCGTTCGCGGTCGCCGCCGCCCACGGCACGGTCGAGGGCTGGTACCCGCTGGTCATGCCGATGACCCAGGAGCGGGCCCTCACCGGCGGGCGCGAGGTCTTCGGCGAGCCCAAGAAACTCGGCGAGGTGACGGTCGAGCGCGACGGCCCCTCCGTGCGCGCGGCCCTGGCCCGGCACGGCATCGCCTTCGTCGAGGTGCGCGGCGCGGTCGGCGGCGACCTGCCCGTGCCCGGGCCCGCCCCGAGGACCGACTTCTACTTCAAGTTCCTTCCCGCCGTGGACGGTTCCGGCTTCGACACCGACCCGGTCCTCGTGCACTGCGTGCGCCACGAAAGGGTGCGCCGGCTGGAGCGGATCACCGGCGAGGTCGTCCTGCGCGAGTCGCCGTACGACCCGGTGGCCGACCTGCCGGTGCTGCGCCTGCGTGAGATCACCATCGGTGAGAAGACCAGCGACCAGAGCGGCCGGGTCGCCGAACGCGTCGACGCCCGGGCCCTGCTGCCGTACGTCCACCAGCGGTACGACGATCCGCTCCAGGCCCACGACGCACCGCCCGAGGGGAGCTGAACGGCATGGACCTGTGCACCGGACAGGTCGCCGTCGTCACGGGCGCGGCGAGCGGGATCGGGCTCGCGATAGCCCGGCGGTTCGCGGCCGAGGGTCTGAAGGTGGTCCTCGCCGACGTGGAGGAGGCCGCCCTCGACAAGGCCGCGGCCGGCCTGCGGGCCGAGGGCGCCGACGTGTACGCGCGCGTGGTCGACGTCGGCGAGCGCGCCCAGGTCATGGAGCTGGCCGAGGCGGTGTACGACACCTACGGCGCGGTGCACGTCCTGTGCAACAACGCGGGCGTCGGCTCCGGTGCCGAGGGCCGGATGTGGGAGCACGACCCGAACGACTGGCGTTGGGCGTTCGCCGTCAACGTGTGGGGCGTCTTCCACGGTGTCCAGGCGTTCGTTCCACGGATGATCAACTCGGGTCAACCCGGTCATGTCGTCAACACGTCCTCCGGCGACGGCGGGATCGCGCCGCTGCCGACCGCCTCCGTGTACGCGGTCACCAAGGCGGCCGTCGTCACCCTGACCGAGTCCCTGTACGCCCACCTGAAGGCCGAGCACGCGTGCGTGGACGCCTCGGTGCTCTTCCCGGGCCCGCACATGCTGCGCACCGGCCTGTGGGAGTCGCACCGCAACCGCCCGGCCCGCTATGCCAAACAGCGCCCGCGCCGCACCCCTTACCGCAGCCTCGACCAGTGGGAGGCGGCGATGCGCGCGGCCGGCAAGGAGGTCCGCTTCACGCCCGTCGAGGAGGTCGCCGAGCTGGTCGTGGCCGGCATCCGCGACGGCCGTTTCTGGCTGCTGCCGGCCGGCGGGCACAGCGACGCCCAGATCCGCGCGCGGGCCCGCTCGATGCTGGACCGGGCGAACCCGTCGTACCTCGAAAGCTTCGTCCTGGACTGAGAGGGGGACTGTGATGACCGAACAGGACCCGTATCTGATCATCTCCTCCGACTGTCACGCCGGGCTGCCCACCGAGGAGTACCGGCCCTACCTGGAGTCCCGTTTCCACCGGGACTTCGACGACTTCCTCGCGGGCCAGGGCCGGCGCCGCGAGGAGATGACCCGGCTCGGCATCCGCAACGAGTCGTTCGCGGCCCAGTGGTTCGAGGACAACGAGGAGGGCCTGCGCGGCGGCTGGGACACCGCGCAGCGGCTCAAGGAACTGGACGGGGACGGCGTGGCCGCCGAGGTGGTCTTCCCGGACGCCGACGCCGTCGACAGCCGCACCGCGGCCCCCTTCGGCGTCGGCCTCGGCCTGAGCGGCGACCAGGACCCGGAGCTGGGCATGGCGGGCGCGAAGGCGCACAACCGCTGGCTCGCGGACTTCGTGTCCGAGCACCCCGAACGGCACTGCGGAGTCGCCCTGTTGCCGGTCACCGGCGAGGTGTCCGGGGCCGTCGCCGAGATCCACCGTGCCAAGGAGTCCGGCCTGGGCGCCCTGATGATCCCTTCGATGTGGGCGGACAAGGAGCCGTACCACGACCGCCGCTACGACCCCGTCTGGGCGGCCGCCGCCGAGTGCGCGATGCCGGTGCTCACCCACTCCGGCGCCGCCCCGCGCGAGGAGTACGGCGACCACCTCGGCATCTATGTGAGCGAGGTGACCTGGTGGCCGGCCCGGCCGCTGTGGTTCCTGCTCTGGTCCGGAGTCTTCGAGCGTCACCCCGGGCTGCGCTTCGGAGTCGCCGAGTCCGGCTGCTGGTGGCTGCCGAACCTGCTGTGGTTCATGGACCGCCTCTACCTCGGCGCGCACGGCGGCAAGAAGCTCTCGCCGTTCGAGGCGCTGCGGCGCCCGCCGCACGAGTACCTGGACCGGCAGATCTTCGTCTGCGCCACCAACACCAAGCGGCGCGAGCTGGCCCAGCGCTACGAGATCGGCGTCGACAACATCCTCTGGGGCAGCGACTTCCCGCACCCCGAGGGCACCTGGCCCGACACGCGCGCGTGGCTGCGCCGCACCTTCCATGACATCCCCGTGACCGAGACCCGCCGCATGCTCGGTCTCACCGCGGCCGACGTCTTCGGCTTCGACGTCGGCAGGCTCACGTCCCTGGCCCGCCGCATCGGCCCGACCCCCGCCGACCTCGGCCAGGCCGAGGACCAGGCGGGCGTCGAGGCGTCCTGGGCGCGCTCGCGCGAGACCGGCCGGCACTGGCTGACGGACCAGGACTTCCCCGTGCTGGGGACCGATGCCGGCCGCCCGGCACCGGGGGCGCGCCGATGAACGACGACCGGTACACGGTGATCTCCGCCGACTGCCACGCGGGCGCCGACCTGCTGGACTACAAGCCGTACCTGGAACAGCGGTACCACGACGACTTCGACGCCTGGGCGGCCACCTACGTCAACCCCCACGAGGACCTGCTGGCCGACTGTGCCGAACGCAACTGGAACTCCGAGCGGCGCCTCGCCGAGCTGGAGGCCGACGGGATCGTCGCCGAGGTGATCTTCCCGAACACCATCCCGCCGTTCTTCCCGTCCGGCTCGCTCATGACCCAGCCGGCCGGCCCCGAGGACTTCGCACGCCGCTGGGCCGGCCTGCGCGCCCACAACCGCTGGCTCGCGGACTTCTGCGCCGCCGCGCCGGGCCGCCGGGCGGGCGTCTTCCAGATCCTCCTCGGGGACGCCGAGGAGGCCGCCAAGGAGATCCGACGGGCCGCCTCGGCGGGCCTGAAGGGCGGCCTGATGCTGCCCGGCACCCCGCCCGGCTCCGGCCTGCCCGAGCTGTACTCGCGGACGTACGACCCGATCTGGGCCGCCTGCGCGGAACTCGGCGTCCCCGTCAACCACCACGCGGGCTCGGCCTCCCCGCCGCTCGGCGAGGAACCGGCCGCCCGCGCGGTGTTCATGGTGGAGACGACCTGGTTCTCCCACCGCGCCCTGTGGCACCTGGTGTTCGGCGGCGCCTTCGGCCGTCACCCGGAGCTGAAACTCGTCCTGACCGAGCAGGGCTCCGGCTGGATCCCCGGCGTGCTCGGCATGCTGGACTACTACCACGGCCGGCTGGTCGCGGCGGGCACGCGGGCCGGCACCGCAGAGGCCCGGTTCGGTGCCGGGCTGGCCGAGGGCATGGGCGCGGCGCCCTCCCGGGCCTGGCGGGACCACTGCTTCGTCGGCGCCAGCTTCATGCGCCCCCACGAGGTGCCGCTGCGCGACCGCATCGGCGTCGACAAGATCATGTGGGGCAGCGACTACCCGCACGACGAGGGCACGTTCCCCTACACCCGCGAGGCCCTGCGGTACGCCTGCGCCGGCGTCCCGCGCGTGGAGCTGGCGGCCATGCTCGGCGGCAACGCGGCCCGCGTCTACGGCTTCGACCTCGCCCTCCTGGACCCCGTCGCGGCGAAGGTCGGCCCGAGGGTCGCGGAGGTCGCCGAGCCGCTGACCGAGCCGCCGGCCGACGCCACCAGCCCGGTGTTCGCCCGGGGCGCGTCGGTCCGGGTGTGGTGAGGCCGGCCCCGGGGGAGCGTCGGTACGGCGCGAGCGGCCCCGTGAGTGCGATCCTCCCTGCTGTGACGGAATCCATCCATGAGGAGGCTCACGGCGGCGCGCTCGGCTCGCGGCTGAACTGGCTGCGTGCCGCCGTGCTCGGCGCGAACGACGGCATCGTCTCCACCGCGGGGATCGTCGTCGGCGTGGCAGGCGCCACCGACGACCGGGCCACCCTGCTCACCGCCGGACTCGCCGGACTGCTCGCCGGATCCATGTCGATGGCGGCCGGCGAGTACGTCTCCGTCTCCACCCAGCGGGACTCCGAGATGGCCGCGCTGGCCGTGGAGAGCCGCGAACTGTGCGAGCAGCCCGAGGCCGAACTGCAGGAGCTGACCCAGCTGCTGCAAGAGCGCGGCCTGACCCGGGAGGTGGCCCGGGAGGCTGCCGAGCAGCTCACCGCGCGGGACGCGCTTCGGGCCCACGCGCGCGTGGAACTCGGCATCGATCCGGAGGCGCTGACCAACCCCTGGCACGCGGCCTGGGCGAGCTTCCTCGCGTTCACCGTGGGCGCGCTGCTGCCGCTGCTGGCCATCGTGCTGCCCCCGGCCGGCTGGCGGCTGCTCGTCACCGTCGTCTCCGTACTGGCCGCGCTCGTCCTCACCGGCTGGACCAGCGCCCGCCTCGGCGCGGCGGACCCCGGGCGCGCCATGCTGCGCAACGTGGTGGGCGGAGCGCTGGCCATGGGGGTCACCTACGCGGCGGGCAGCCTGCTGGGCGCGGCGGGCGTCTGACCGGCGGGCCGGACGGCGGCAGCGGCACAGGGGGGAGCACCCCTCGGCGCGCGGGGCGCGGGGGCGGCGGCGTACCGTGAGGTGCGCTCGACCACCCCCTGAGCGCACCGCACGACCCCGCACGAGAAGGACCCTCGCCATGCGCGCCACCACCATCCACGCCCCGTACGACATGCGCGTGGAGGACGTCCCCGAGCCCGTGGTGCAGCTGCCCACCGACGCCGTCGTGCGCGTGCTGCGCGCCTGCATCTGCGGCAGCGACCTGTGGGCCTACCGCGGCGAGGCGGCCCGTCAGCCGGGGCAGCGCATCGGGCACGAGTTCCTCGGCGTCGTCGAGGAGACCGGCTCCGAGGTGAGCACGGTCCGGCGCGGTGACCTGGTGGTCGCGCCCTTCATGTGGTCCGACGGCGTGTGCGACTACTGCCGCGAGGGCCTGACGACGTCGTGCGAGCACGGCGGCTTCTGGGGCTCCGTCGGCTACGACGGCGGCCAGGGCGAGGCCGTGCGTGTGCCGTTCGCCGACGGCACCCTCGTCCGGCTGCCCAAGGAAGCGGCCTCGGACGACCACCTGCTGTCCGCCCTGCTGACCCTCTCCGACGTGCTCGGCACCGGCCACCACGCCGCCCTCGGCGCGGGCGCCCGGCCCGGTGCCACGGTCGCCGTGGTCGGTGACGGCGCGGTCGGCCTGTGCGCCGTGCTGGCCGCCAAGCGGCTGGGTGCCGAGCGGATCATCGCGCTCGGCCGGCACGAGGTCCGCACCGGTATCGCGCGCCGCTTCGGCGCCACCGACGTCGTCGCCGAGCGCGGGGAGGCGGCGGTCGAGGCCGTCCGCGAGCTGACCCGCGGGCAGGGCGCGCACGCCGTCGTGGAGGCCGTCGGCACCGAGCAGTCCATGCGGACGGCCGTCAACATCACCCGCGACGGCGGCGCGATCGGCTTCGTCGGCGTGCCGCACGGCAGCGGCACCGGCCTGGACCTCAGCATCATGTTCGACCGGAACATCGCCCTGCGCGGCGGCGTCGCCCCGGTCCGCGCCTACATCCCCGACCTGCTCCCCGACGTCCTGGACGGCACGATCGACCCCTCCCCGGTGTTCGACATGACCGTCGGCATCGAGGGCGTGCCCGAGGGCTACAAGGCCATGGACGAGCGCACCGCCCTCAAGGTGCTCGTCACCAACGGCTGAACCGGCACCGCGGTCAACATCACGATCAACATCACGATCAACGCTTGATCAAGGCTGGTCGTCATGTCCAGCGGATCGGCAGCGGCAGCGCCGTGAGCAGACCCGAGACCGCCACCACCGCGCCCAGGGCGACCACCTCGGCCCGCGCGGGCGCGGACGCGGCCAGCGGATCGGACGCGCGCCGCAGCCGGAGCCGCGCCCACAGGGCGAGCAGGGCGACGACGGCGACCAGGACGACCTTGGCCAGCAGGGCGCGTCCGTACGCCGTCGTCGTCAGCTGGTCCAGGAGCGTGGCCGACGGCATCCGCCGCAGCGCGCTGCACACGCCCGTCACCGTGATGGCCGCGAGCAGGACGAGCGCGACGCGCGCGTAGCGGCCGAGCAGCGCGGCCCCCGCCGGATGACCGGGCCACGCCCTGAGCGTGCGCAGGGCGTACGGCAGACCGCCGGCCCACAGCGCCGCGCACGTCAGATGCACCAGAGTCAATGCCGAGCCGGTCAGCGGGTTCTGCTCGGTCGTGGGATGCGCGCGCAGCGCCTCCGCGGCCACCACCGCGGCCAGCGGCCACACCTGCACCGCCGGGCGCCGGGAGAACGCGCACAGGGCCGCCAGCAGGAAGCCGTTGACCTCCAGCAGCGCCAGCCTGCCGTCGCGGGAGCCGTACAGGCCGCCGATGTCGATCTGGCCCAGGCCGTGCGGGATCAGATCGCCGGCGGACACCACCGAGGCGAGCGCCAGCGCGGCGGCGAAACCGGCCGGGGCGGTGAACCGCGCCCAGCTGCGCGGGCGCCCGGGCGGTGCGCCGGGCAGGCGCCGGGCGAGCCGGAGTACGAACAGCTCGCCCAGCGGCACGCTCAGCGCGACGAACAGCACCGCGCGCAGCAGGCCGATACCGCCCGTCCCCGGCGCGGCGGCCTCCCCGGTGCCGTGCAGCGCCACCGGGGGCCCGAGCAGCGGGATCAGGGCACCCAGCGCCGTCAGGACCAGGAGGGCGGCGGCCCGGCGGGGGCCCGGCCGCACGCCGGGCCCGCCCTCGTCGGACCCCTCGGCGGCCGGTCGCATCAGACTCACCCCGAGATCTTCGCCAGACACCGCAGAACCGGGCAAGTACCGGAAAACAATTGACAGTTCGGCATTCCGTGCAATTGCGCTTTCCCGGCCGCCCGCGCGGTCACCGCCAGGCGGCCGGATCCGAGCCGGCGGGCACCGGAGGCCGCGCCCAGTCGGCGGGGCCGCCCGCGAAGGACACCGGAGGCAGGGCGTGCCGCAGCCGGCCGAGCGGGCCGGCCGTCTCGGCCAGCCAGGGGCCGGGACCCTCGTACGGCGTGCCGGTGGCCGCGGCCGGCCGGATCCCGTCCGTCAGCCAGTACGCGGTCCGGGCCAGCGCCAGCCGCACCGACCGGCCGCCGCCGTCGTACGACTGCTCGGTCAGCGCACGCAGGACGGCCGCCGCCAGCAGATAGCCGGTGCCGTGGTCCAGCGCCTGCGCGGGCAGCGCGCCGGGCTCTTCGGCCGAGCCCTCGGCCGCCGCTATGCCGGTCGCGACCTGCACCAGGCTGTCGAAGCCGCGCCGGGCGCCCCAGGGCCCGTACGCGCCCCACGCCGAGACCTGCGCCACGACCAGTCCGGGCCTGCGTTCCGCCAGCGCCTGCGCAGAGAGCCCGAACCGGTCGAGGGAGCCGGGCCGGTACCCGGTGACGACGACGTCCGCCGAGGCCAGCAGTTCCTCGAAGGTGTCCCGGTCGGTGCGCAGGTCGAGCGTGGCGGACCGCTTGCCGAAGCCGGTGTCGGCGTGCTGGTCGGGCAGTTCGGGCAGCCAGGGCGCGTCCAGGCGCAGCACGTCCGCGCCCAGCAGGGCGAGAGTGCGGGTGGCGACGGGGCCGGCGAGGACCCGGGTCAGGTCCAGGACGCGCAGCCCGGCGGCGGGCAGCAGGGCAGTCGCGCCGGGGTCGAGCGGGGCGAGCACGCGCGCGTGCGCGGCGTCCAGGCGTTCGCGCTCGACCAGCGGACGTGCGACCGCCTCGGCGGCCTGCTCATGGGCCGCCCACTCCTTCGGGGTGCGCAGGGCCACGGCGAGGCCGCCGGCGCCGTACACCGCCTCCTCCACCTCCAGGGCGGGCCGCTCGGCGAGCCGGGCAGCGGCCTCCTGGACCGAGGCGTCCGGCGGCAGGCCCAGCGCGCCGAGCAACCGGGCCCGGTGGTGCGGGTAGTTGGCGTGGGTGCGCACCCAGCCGTCGGCCGTCCGCCAGAACCGGGACAGCGGCGCGAAGACGACCGGGGCCCGCCCGTCGACCAGCAGATGCCGCTCACTGTGGAAGGCGGTCGCGACGGCGCCGTCGTCGACCCGGACGGCGGGGACCTCGGCGCGTCCGGTCCGGCGGGCCGCCAGCTCCGCCGCGGCCAGCGCGCAGGCGCCGGCACACGCGCGTGCCAGCTGCCGTACGGGAAGGCGCGCCGGGAGGGTGCCGGGGCGCTCGACCGTCGTCACCCGGGAGAGGAGGGCGGGATCGCCGCCCAGCGCAGCCCACGCGGACGCGATGTCTGTCGCGATGTCTGTCATGACTACACTATGCATTATTGATTGATCAATGTTGATTGAATCAACCTGAGGTGGGATGCGAAACCGCCCGAGACGCGGATGGTGCTCGGGCAGGTACATGACAGATGGCGCACGGTGAAGCCATCCCGCCAGTCGCTGATCACCAATGACTTGGCAATGACTCAACAAGACCGCTTGCGGATCCAGCTCATAGGACTTGAACCGGTCCGCGCGTGGCGCCGTGGACCTTGGGCAGGGAGCACGAGCACCATCGAGCCCCCGTCGTCATGGCAACCGCGAACGCGAGGAGATTCCGTGGCAACCGAGACACCGCCCCCCGCCCCACCAGGCGCCCCACTTCCCTCCACCGAGGAGTTCGCACAGGTGCAGCAGAGCGCGGAATTCGGTGAACTGCGCCGCGCCCACCGCTCCTTCGCCTTCCCGCTCACCATCGCCTTCGCCGCCTGGTACCTGCTGTACGTCCTGCTCTCCAACTACGCGGGCGGCTTCATGGGCACCAAGGTCGCCGGCAATGTCAACGTCGCCCTCGTCCTCGGCCTCGCCCAGTTCCTCACCACCTTCCTCATCGCCTGGTGGTACGCCCGGCACGCCGCCGCCCGGCTCGACCCCAAGGCGCAGGCCATCAAGTCCCGGATGGAGGACGGCGCATGAGCCCCGCGCAGCACACCCTGCTCGCCGCAGGCGAGGCGAGCCAGCACCGGCCGGTGATCATCAGCCTGTTCGCGGTGTTCGTCGCCGCGACCCTCGTCATCACCGTCTGGGCGGGCCGCCAGACCAAGGACGCCGCCGACTTCTACGCCGGCGGGCGCCAGTTCACCGGCTTCCAGAACGGCCTCGCCGTCTCCGGCGACTACATGTCCGCCGCGTCCTTCCTCGGCATCGCCGGCGCCATCGCCCTGTTCGGCTACGACGGTTTCCTGTACTCCATCGGCTTCCTCGTCGCCTGGCTGGTCGCCCTGCTCCTCGTCGCCGAGCCGCTGCGCAACTCCGGCCGCTACACCATGGGCGACGTGCTGGCCTACCGGATGCGCCAGCGCCCCGTCCGCACCGCCGCCGGCACCTCCACGATCGTCGTCTCGATCTTCTACCTGCTCGCGCAAATGGCCGGCGCCGGTGTCCTGGTCTCCCTCCTGCTGGGCATCACCAGCGACGCCGGCAAGATCGGCATCGTCGCCCTGGTCGGCGTCCTGATGATCGTGTACGTCACCATCGGCGGCATGAAGGGCACCACCTGGGTCCAGATGGTGAAGGCGGTGCTGCTCATCGCCGGCGCCGTGCTGCTGACCTTCCTGGTCCTGCTGAAGTTCCACTTCAACATCTCCGATCTGCTCGGCAAGGCGGCCGACAACAGCGGCAAGGGCTCCGCCTTCCTCGAGCCCGGCCTGAAGTACGGCGCCACCGGCACCACCAAGCTGGACTTCATCTCGCTCGGCATCGCCCTTGTCCTCGGCACCGCGGGCCTGCCGCACATCCTGATCCGCTTCTACACCGTGCCCACCGCGAAGGCCGCCCGTAAGTCGGTCATCTGGGCGATCGGCCTGATCGGCGCCTTCTACCTGATGACCCTCGCACTCGGCTTCGGTGCCGCCGCGCTGATCAAGCCGGACGAGATCATCGCCTCCAACAAGGCGGGCAACACCGCGGCACCGCTCCTGGCACTGCACCTGGGCGGCGTCAGCTCCAACTGGGGTGCCGTCCTGCTCGCCACCATCTCCGCGGTCGCCTTCGCCACGATCCTCGCGGTCGTCGCGGGCCTGACCCTGGCCTCGTCCTCGTCCTTCGCGCACGACATCTACGCCAACGTCATCAAGAAGGGACAGGCCGACGAGAAGCAGGAGATCGGCGCGGCCCGCTGGGCGACCGTCGGCATCGGCGCGGTCTCCATCGTCCTCGGCGCCCTCGCCCGCGACCTGAACGTGGCCGGCCTGGTCGCCCTCGCCTTCGCGGTCGCCGCCTCCGCAAACCTTCCCACGATCCTCTACAGCCTCTTCTGGAAGCGGTTCACCACCTCCGGCGCCCTGTGGTCGATCTACGGCGGACTGGTCACCGCGGTCGGCCTGGTGCTGTTCTCGCCGGTGGTCTCCGGCAGCCCGGCCTCGATGTTCCCCGGCGTCGACTTCCACTGGTTCCCGCTGGAGAACCCCGGCATCATCTCCATCCCCGTCGGCTTCCTGCTCGGCGCCGTGGGCACCCTGCTGTCCAAGGAGGTCCCCGACGCCGGCAAGTACGCCGAACTCGAGGTGCGGTCCCTGACCGGCACCGGAGCGCACTGACACCTTCGTACGACGGCCGCGTCGCCCGGGACTGTACGGTCCTACGACGCGGCCGCGCCGCACCTCGTCGGATCCGGCCGCTGTCGTTGTCAGTGGTGTCACGTAGGCTCGCAGATAACGCAAGACGAATGCTCCGGGACGAGGGAGGGGGCCCACGTGCTCATCGACACCTACGGCCGAGTGGCCACCGACCTGAGGGTCTCGCTGACCGACCGGTGCAATCTGCGCTGCACCTACTGCATGCCCGAGGAGGGGCTGCAGTGGCTGGCCAAGCCCGACCTGCTCACGGACGACGAGATCGTCCGCCTCATCGACATCGCCGTGCGGATGCTCGGCATCGAGGAGGTCCGCTTCACCGGCGGCGAGCCGCTGCTGCGCCCGGGCCTGGTCGGCATCGTCGAGCGCGTCGCGGCCCTCACCCCCCGCCCCCAGACCTCGTTGACGACCAACGGCATCGGCCTCAAGCGCACCGCGGCGGCCCTGAAAGCGGCAGGCCTGGACCGGGTCAACGTCTCCCTGGACACCCTGCGCCCGGACGTCTTCAAGACCCTCACCCGCCGCGACCGGCACAAGGACGTCATCGAGGGCCTGGAAGCCGCCCACGAGGCGGGCCTCACCCCCGTCAAGATCAACTCGGTCCTGATGCCGGGCCTGAACGACGACGAGGCCCCCGACCTGCTGGCCTGGGCGATCGAGCACGGCTACGAGCAGCGCTTCATCGAGCAGATGCCCCTCGATGCCCAGCACGGCTGGAAGCGCGAGGGCATGGTCACCGCCGGGGACATCCTCGCCTCCCTGCGCACCCGCTTCGACCTGACCCCCGAAGCAGCCGGCGAGCGCGGCTCGGCCCCGGCGGAGCGCTGGCTGGTCGACGGCGGCCCGCACCGGGTCGGCGTCATCGCCTCGGTCACCCGACCGTTCTGCGCGGCCTGCGACCGCACCCGCCTCACGGCCGACGGCCAGATACGCACCTGCCTGTTCGCCACCGAGGAGACCGACCTCCGCGCGGCCCTGCGCTCCGGCGCGCCCGACGAGGAGGTCGCCCGCATCTGGCGACTGGCGATGTGGGGGAAGAAGGCGGGGGCAGGGCTGGACGACCCGGCCTTCGTCCAGCCGGACCGGCCCATGTCCGCGATCGGCGGCTAGGAACACCCGGACGATCGGGGACCAGGAGAAGGCTAGGAGTTCCCGGACGCTTGCCAGTCCTCGAACTTGACCACGTCCTTCAAAAAGCCCCGCACCCCGAGAAACTGCGAAAGATGCTCGCGATGCTCCTCGCACGCCAGCCACGTCTTGCGCCGCTCCGGTGTATGGATCTTCGGGTTGTTCCACGCCAGCACCCAGACGGCGGCGGTACGACAGCCCTTGGCGGAGCAGATCGGGGTCTCGTCAGTCACAGATTCGTCTCACAGAAAGAAGCCGGACAAGGCGACGCCGAGCAGCCACGGGGGGAGCTGCCCGGCGTCGGTCCGTCGCTCCGACGGGGGATGCGGAGCGCGTACGCAGTATGTCATGGGTACCCCGCCGCCCGGCACTGGAACTGCACGATTGTCTGAGCTTTTCTTGAGCTTCATGGGTAGCCCGTATTCCGCTTGCACGGACGCCCGGGTCACACCGGGCCGTGCTGTTCACCGCGTGCCCCCGTCGGACGGGAAGCGGTGTCCTGCGCAGCCGACTGCGCCCGCGTGTCCTCCGCCCGCGGCGGCATGATCATCGGGTTCGTCGGCACGCTGACGAACGTCGACGGAAGGGACGGCGGCCGCTCACGGCCCGCGTTGGCGATCACCACGGCGACATAGGGGAGAAGCGCACCGAGCACCAGCGCCACGATGGCGACGTACCGCTCGACGTTCCACAGGGCGACCGAGAGGATCACCGACACGGTGCGGACCGACATCGAGATGACGTACCGCCGCTGCCGGCCCCGTACGTCCTCGGCAAGACCCGTCCGGGCTCCGGTGATCCGGAACACCTGGACGCCACCGCCGTGCTGTTTCCGCATCACGATCCACCATTCGCCCGCATCGGACTCTCCCCGGCCCGCACCGTCGTCCGCGCCCGGCCGGGAACCGGGCAGGGACACGTCCCACGTTACGCCGCGGCCTTGCCGCCGACGAGACCGGGGCGCCCACGGCCTGCGGCAACGGTGCCGGACCCGCCCGGCAGCGATGCCGGACCCGCCCCACACGGGCGAGCCCGACATGCGCCGTACGGCCCACCCGCCGACACTGGCCCTAATGCTCAGGTCGAGCCGGACGAGGAGGCAGCCATGGGCTGGTTGTGGGCGATCATCGTGGGATTCGTGCTCGGCGTCATCGCCAAGGCCGTCATCCCGGGCAAGCAGCACAGCCCGCTGTGGCTGACCACCATCTGCGGCATGCTCGGCGCCATCGTCGGCAACGCCGTCGCCCGCGCCGCAGGCGTGGCGGCGACCCGGGGCATCGACTGGAGCCGGCACCTCTTCCAGCTCGTGGCGGCGATCATCATCGTCGCCGCGGTCGACGCCCTCTACATGGCGACGCTGGGGAAGAAGAAGGCCCAGAAAGCCTGACGGCTCCCTGGGCGCAAGCACTCCAGGAAGGGCACGGGGCCGCATCGACGCACGGCTCCGCCACGGCGGTGCCAGAACCCCGGACGAAGCCGCACCCGGCGGCGACCCCCACGCCCTGCGGCGCTAAGCCGGAACAACCTCCACCGCGGCAAGGTTCTTCTTCCCCCGCCGCAGCACCAGCCACCGCCCGTCCAGCAGTTCCTCCTTCGCGGGGACGGCGTCCTCGGAGCCGACCTTCGCGTTGTTCACGTAGGCCCCGCCCTCCTTCACCGTCCGCCGCGCGGCGGACTTGCTGGCGACGAGACCGACCTCCGCGAACAGGTCGACCACCGGACCCAGTTCGGTGACCTTGATGTGCGGCAGCTCGGACAGCGCGGCGGCCAGCGTCGCGCCGTCCAGCTCCGCCAGCTCGCCCTGCCCGAACAAGGCGCGGCTCGCGGCGATCACCGCGGCCGTCTGGTCGGCGCCGTGCACCAGCGTCGTCAGCTCCTCGGCCAGCGCCCGCTGCGCCGCCCGGGCCTGCGGACGCTCCTGGGTCTGCTCCTCCAGCTCCTCCAGTTCCTCGCGGGACTTGAAGGACAGGATCCGCATGTAGGTCGAGATGTCCCGGTCGTCCACGTTCAGCCAGAACTGGTAGAACGCGTACGGCGTCGTCATCTCCGGGTCGAGCCAGACGGCGCCGCCCTCGGTCTTGCCGAACTTGGTGCCGTCCGCCTTCGTCATCAGCGGGGTGGCCAGGGCGTGCACCTCGGCGCCGGGCTCCAGCTTGTGGATCAGGTCCAGGCCCGCCGTGAGGTTGCCCCACTGGTCGCTGCCGCCCTGCTGGAGGGTGCAGCCGTGGCGCCGGTAGAGCTGGAGGAAGTCCATGCCCTGCAGGATCTGGTAGCTGAACTCCGTGTAGCTGATGCCCTGGTCGGACTCCAGGCGGCGGGCCACGGAGTCCTTCGTCAGCATCTTGTTGACGCGGAAGTGCTTGCCGATGTCCCGCAGGAACTCGATCGCGGACAGGTCCGCGGTCCAGTCGAGGTTGTTGACCATGACCGCGGCGTTCTCGCCCTCGAAGGACAGGAACGGCTCGATCTGCGCACGCAGCTTGCCGACCCAGCCGGCCACCGTCTCCGGGTCGTTCAGCGTGCGCTCCGCCGTCGGGCGCGGATCACCGATCAGGCCCGTGGCGCCGCCGACCAGCGCCAGCGGCCGGTGCCCGGCCTGCTGGAGCCGGCGCACGGTGAGCACCTGCACCAGGTGCCCCACGTGCAGGGACGGCGCGGTCGGGTCGAAACCGCAATAGAACGTGACGGGACCGTCCGCGAGCGCCTTGCGCAAGGCGTCCTCGTCGGTGGACAGGGCGAACAGCCCACGCCACTTCAGCTCGTCGACGATGTCCGTCACGGTTCTCGTGTCTCCTCGATGATCTCCGGGCGGCCGGACGGCACCCGACGGTGACACCCGACCACGAACGCCTACGAGGTTATACGCCCTGACTGACAGAGCTCATATTGAAATCCGGGATCCGCAGCGCCGGCATCGCGGCCCGGGTGAACCAGTCGCCCCACTCGCGCGGCAGCGTCTTCTCGGTGCGTCCGGCCTCCGTCGCCCGCCTCAGCAGGTCCACCGGGGACTCGTTGAACCGGAAGTTGTTCACCTGCCCGGTCACCTCGCCGTTCTCCACGAGATAGACACCGTCCCGGGTCAGGCCCGTCAGCAGCAGCGTCGCCGGGTCGACCTCGCGGATGTACCACAGGCAGGTCAGCAGCAGGCAGGGCCCGCGCCCGGTCGTGCCCGCGACCATCTCCTCCAGCGAGCGGTCGTCCCCGCCGTCCAGGATCAGGTTCCCGAGCGCCGGGGCCACCGGCAGCCCGGTCAGGGCGGCGCTGTGCCGGGTGGTCGTCAGGTGCTTCAGCACACCCTCCCCGACCCAGTCGGTGGCCTGCGCCGGCAACCCGTTGTCGAACACCGACTGGTCACCGCCGGAGGAGTGGGCGACCACGAACGGCGCGCACTCCAGGCCCGGCTCGCCGGGGTCGCTGCGCAGCGTCAGCGGCAGCTCGCTCAGCCTGTCGCCGACGCGCGTGCCCCCGCCCGGCTTGGAGAACACCGTCCGGCCCTCGGCCGCGTCCCGGCCCGACGCCGACCACAGCTGGTAGATCAGCAGGTCCGCGACCGCGGTCGGCGGCAGCAGCGTCTCGTACCGGCCCGCAGGCAGCTCCACCCGCCGCTGCGCCCAGCCCAGCCGTACGGCCAGCTCGGCGTCCAGGGCCTCCGGGTCGACGTCCTTGAAGTCCCGCGTGGAGCGGCCCGCCCACGCCGAGCGCAACCGGTCGGGCGACTTGGCGTTCAGCTCCAGCGTGCCGGTGGGCTGGTCGTGGCGCAGGCGCAGGCCCGTGGACGTACCCATGTACGTCGACACCAGCTCGTGGTTGGCGAAGCCGTACAGCTCCCGGCCGCCCGCACGCGCGCGTGCGAACGCCTCGCCGAGCGCCGGGGCGAAGTCGGCGAACACCGCGGAGGAGGTCTCGGCGGGCGCGTCCGCGAAATCGGGGGACTCCGGCACGCCGGTGACCAGGGGCTGGGCGTCCTCGGCGGGCCCGGCGCCGCGCGCGGCGGCCTCGGCGGCCCGCACCAGCGGCTCCAGCTCCTGCGCCGTGACCGCAGAGCGCGACACGACACCGGAGGCGGTGCCCTCCTTGCCGTCCACGGTCGCGATCACGGTGAGCGTACGCCCGCGCGTCACCCCGTTCGTGGTGAGCGTGTTGCCCGCCCAGCGCAGGTTGGCGGTCGAGTGCTCGTCGGCGATGACGACACAGCCGTCGGCCCTGGACAGCGCCAGCGCCTGCTCCACGACCTCGTGCGGCTTGCTGCTGCGGGCGCTCATCGGCCGGCCTCCTGCGTGGTGTTGAGGATGTTGACGCCCTTGAAGAGGGCGGAGGGGCACCCGTGCGACACGGCCGCCACCTGGCCGGGCTGCGCCTTGCCGCAGTTGAACGCACCGCCGAGGACATAGGTCTGCGGACCGCCCACCGCGGCCATCGACCCCCAGAAGTCCGTCGTGGTCGCCTGGTACGCGACGTCCTTCAGCTGCCCGGTGATCCGCCCGTTCTCGATCCTGAAGAAACGCTGCCCGGTGAACTGGAAGTTGTACCGCTGCATGTCGATCGACCACGACCGGTCGCCGACCACGTAGATGCCCCGGTCGACGCCCCCGATCAGGTCCTCGGTGGACAGCCCGGCGGGATCCGGCCGCAGGGACACGTTGGCCATGCGCTGCACCGGCACATGCCCGGGGGAGTCGGCGAACGCGCACCCGTTGGACCGGTCGAACCCGGTCAGCCTCGCGATCCTGCGGTCCAGCTGGTAGCCGACCAGTGTGCCGTCCTTGACCAGGTCCCAGGACTGCGCCTCGACGCCCTCGTCGTCGTAGCCGATGGTCGCGAGGCCGTGCTCGGCGGTGCGGTCCCCGGTGACGTTCATCAGCTCGGAGCCGTACCTGAGCTTGCCCAGCTGGTCGAAGGTGGCGAAGGAGGTGCCGGCGTACGCCGCCTCGTAGCCGAGGGCGCGGTCCAGCTCGGTGGCGTGGCCGATGGACTCGTGGATGGTCAGCCACAGGTTGGACGGGTCGACCACCAGGTCGTACAGGCCCGGCTGCACGCTCGGCGCCCGCATCTTCTCGGCGAGCAGCTCGGGGATCCGCTCCAGCTCGCCGTCCCAGTCCCAGCCGGTGCCCGTCAGATACTCCCAACCGCGCCCGACGGGCGGTGCGATGGTCCGCATCGAGTCGAACTCGCCGCTCGACTCGTCGACCGACACGGCGGTGAGCTGGGGGTGCAGCCGTACGCGCTGCTGCGTCGTCACGGTCCCGGCCGTATCGGCGTAGAACTTGTTCTCGTGCACGGTGAGCAGCGAGGCGTCCACATGGTCGACGCCCTGTGCGGCCAGCAGCCGCGTGCTCCACTCCGCGAGCAGCGCGGCCTTCTCCTCGTCGGGCACCGAGAACGGGTCGATCTCGTACGATGAGATCCACGTCCTGTCGGCGTGCACCGGCTCGTCCGCCAGCTCGACGCGTTCGCCGGACCCGGCAGCCTTGATCACCTGGGCGGACAGCTTGGCCATCGCCACCGCCTGCGAGGCGACCCTGGCCGCCGCGTCCAGGCTCAGATCGACCCCGGAGGCGAAGCCCCACGTGCCACCGTGCACGACCCGGACCGCGTATCCGAGGTCGGTGGTGTCCGACGAACCGGCGGGCTTGGCGTCCCGCAACCGCCAGGACGCGCTGCGCACCCGCTCGAACCGGAAGTCCGCGTGCTCGGCCCCCAGCGCACGCGCGCGTGCCAGCGCGGCGTCGGCGAGGGCCCTTAGGGGAAGCGCCGTGAAGGCTTCGTCGATGGAATGAGGCACGGAGGTCTCCCTGCTGTCGTGGCCTGTCGGCTCCGATCATGTCGCGGACCCGGCCCCGTGGACTACACGGTTTCGGTCCCGTCCCGCTGTTTCTGTAGGGATCCGACAGTGACTCACCCGAGCCACTGTGGGTGCCCACTTCCCCGTGTGTGCGGCGGTACCGATAGGTTTTCGATGAAGCCGCCTGTCATCGACGTGTTCGGGCGGGCGGGCCGACCGCTTCAGACCGCTATCGAAAGGGTGATCCGTTGAGCCGCTCGGTTCTCGTCACCGGAGGAAACCGGGGCATCGGCCTCGCCATCGCCCGCGCATTCGCCGACGCCGGCGACAAGGTCGCGATCACGTACCGCTCGGGCGAGCCGCCGGCCGGCTTCCTGGCCGTCAAGTGCGACATCACCGACCCGGAGCAGGTGGAGCAGGCCTACAAGGAGATCGAGGACCAGCACGGCCCGGTCGAGGTCCTGATCGCCAACGCCGGCGTGACCAAGGACCAGCTCCTGATGCGTATGACCGAGGAGGACTTCACCTCGGTCATCGACACCAACCTCACCGGCACCTTCCGTGTCGTCAAGCGCGCCAACCGCGGCATGCTGCGCGCCAAGAAGGGCCGCGTCGTCCTGATCTCGTCCGTGGTCGGGCTGCTCGGCTCGGCGGGGCAGGCGAACTACGCCGCGTCCAAGGCCGCCCTGGTCGGCTTCGCGCGCTCCCTCGCCCGTGAGCTGGGCTCGCGCAACATCACCTTCAACGTCGTCGCGCCCGGTTTCGTCGACACCGACATGACCAAGGTGCTCACCGACGAGCAGCGCAAGAACATCGTGTCTCAGGTGCCGCTCGGCCGTTACGCGCGGCCGGACGAGATCGCCGCGACGGTGCGGTTCCTCGCCTCGGACGACGCCTCGTACATCACTGGAGCCGTCATTCCCGTTGACGGCGGACTGGGAATGGGTCACTGATCACCATGAGCGGAATCCTCGAGGGCAAGCGCATCCTGATCACCGGTGTGCTGATGGAGTCCTCCATCGCCTTCCACACGGCCAAGCTGGCCCAGGAGCAGGGTGCGGAGATCATCCTGACCGCGTTCCCGCGGCCCACGCTGACCGAGCGCATCGCCAAGAAGCTGCCCAAGCCCACCAAGGTCATCGAGCTGGACGTCACCAACGACGAGCACCTCGGCCGTCTGGCCGACGTCGTCGGCGAGGAGCTGGGCGGCCTCGACGGCGTCGTGCACTCCATCGGCTTCGCGCCGCAGGACGCGCTCGGCGGCAACTTCCTCAACACGCCGTTCGAGTCCGTGGCCACCGCCATGCACGTCTCGGCGTTCTCGCTGAAGTCGCTGACCATGGCCTGCCTGCCGCTGATGCAGAACGGCGGCTCGGTCGTCGGCCTCACCTTCGACGCGCAGTACGCCTGGCCGCAGTACGACTGGATGGGCCCGGCCAAGGCCGCCCTGGAGGCGACCAACCGCTACATGGCGCGCGACCTGGGCAAGCAGAACATCCGCTGCAACCTCATCTCCGCGGGTCCGATCGGCTCCATGGCCGCCAAGTCCATCCCGGGCTTCGCGGAGCTGGCCTCCGTGTGGGACACCCGCGCCCCGCTGGAGTGGGACCTGAAGGACCCGGAGCCGGCCGGCCGTGGCGTCGTCGCCCTGCTGAGCGACTGGTTCCCGAAGACCACCGGCGAGATCATCCACGTCGACGGCGGTCTGCACGCGATCGGCGCCTGATCGCTGCCGCTGAGGCGCAGCCGACGGCCGAGGCCCGCACCCCTTCGGGGGCTGCGGGCCTCGGCCGTATACGGGCGCCGCAGCGGCGAAGGCAGTGTCGGAGGGGTGCGGCAGGGGAGGAGGGCGGCGGGGGAGCGGGCGGTCCGGTCGGTGAGGTGGCGTGGCGGCCTACGCGGTGCCGTGTGCGGCGCGGGTCCGTGCGCCGGAGGGCAGGCCGCCGGCCGCCCGGCGCGGGGACCGGTCCGTGCGGCGACCGGCCTCGGCGGCGACACAGGCGCGCGACGGCAGGAGGCACGGGCGAACCGGCGGGACCGCGGGGTATGGCGTGTGCACATCGTCCTGCTGGACCGCAGCGGGCCGGGCTGGAGTGGAGCGGATCGCCCCGGAGCGGACTGTGCGGTGCGGTGCGCGCCCGGCGGGGGCACCGCCGGCCGGCGCGGCGACGGTGCGCCGGGACGTCACCCGTTCGGCCCACCTGCCGGGCGGCGGGCTACCCCAACGGCGCACTCTGGATTACGCGTTCACCCCACGCGTCCCTCGCCAGCCCGGCCGAGGAGGTCCCGTCGTGCGCCTGTCCCGAAGCCTGGCCCCGGTGACCGTGGCCGTGGCCCTCGTGCTCTGCCTGCCGTACGACGCGAGTCCTTACGCGCGCGCGGACGACGCGAGGCCCTCCGCGCGCGCGGACGACGCGAGGCCCTCCGCGCGCGCGGACGACGCGAGGCTCATGGACGACGCAAAGCCGCCCGCGCCGGGCCTCTTCGGCGCCGCCTGCCGGACGGCCGTCCACGGCTCCCACGTGGTGGCCTACTGCCACAATCCCTATGTCGACACCGATCGCGTCCGACTGCACATCGAGTGCGCCCGCTGGTGGGACATCGACACCGACAGCGCACCGGTGGACACCCCGCCCGCTCTGACCGTGCGGCTCACGGGCCGGTGCTGGAAGGAGGTCCGCTCGGTCTGGATCAGCCACCAGAAGGAGCGCTGAACCGGCCCGGGCGGCACAGGAACGGATAGCTCGCCGCCTCGGCGGCCGCCGCCTCCGCGTCCCGGGTGCGGATCGCGTCCACCAGCCGGGTGTGGTCCATGTGCGTCTCCGGGGTCAGCTCCGCCCCGACGTCCGCGCGCAGCCAGTCCCGCAGCACCTCGCCGAGATCGGCGTACATCGCCGTGATGACGTCGTTGTGGGAGGCGGCCACGACGGCCAGGTGGAAGGTGGCGTCGGCCGCCACGAACGCCTCCGCCTCACCCGTCTCCCAGGCCTCCTCGCGCCGCTGCATGAGCGCGTCCAGCTGCTTGAGGTCCTTCTCGGTGCGCCGCTCGGCGGCCAGCTTCGCCGCGGCCGACTCCAGCGCGGCGCGCAGCTCGGCGATGTGCCGCGGGTCGGCGTCGGCGAACCGGCGGTGCATCACGCCCGCCAGCTCGCTGGTCGCCACCACATAGGTGCCGGAGCCCTGCCGGATGTCCAGCAGGCCGTTGTGGGCGAGCGCCCGGACCGCCTCGCGGACGGTGTTGCGGGCGACGCCGAGCTGCTCGACCAGTTCCGGTTCCGTCGGGATGCGTGAGCCGACCGGCCACTCGCCGGAGGTGATCTGGTTGCGCAGTGCGGCGATGACCTGCTCGGACAGCGCCGAACGGCGCGGGTGGCTCAGGGGCATGGCACACCTTCGCACGACAGGCCCGGGTCCGTACGTCCCGGGGATGGACAGTCAATCATCCCATGATTCTATGATGGGCCTCATGGCTAGTGAGGAAACCCGGACAGTACAGGCCCCTACGGCGATGTCATCGACCGATCGCGGCACCGCCGCAGCGAACACACCCGAGACGACCCCCGGCCCGGTCCGCACGCGCGCGTGGGCGACACGGCTGGTCGTCGTCGGCATCCTGCTGTCCGCGCTGAACCTCCGCCCGGCCATCACGAGCCTCGGCGCCCTGCTGGAGGAGGTCCGCGACGGGCTCGGCATGAGCGGCAGCGTCGCCGGGCTGCTCACCTCCGTACCGCCGCTCTGCTTCGCCGTCTTCGGCGTCACCGCCCCGCGCCTGGCCCGCCGCTTCGGCCCGGCCGCCGTGGTGTGCGCCGGCATGGTCGCCATCACCGCGGGCCTGCTGATACGGCCGTACGCCGGGGGCACCGCCGGGTTCCTGGCCGCCAGCGCGCTCGCCCTCATGGGCATCGCGGTGAGCAACGTGCTCATGCCGGTCATCGTCAAGCGCTGGTTCCCCGACCGGGTCGGCTCCATGACCGGCCTGTACTCGATGGCCCTGGCCATGGGCACTTCCCTCGCCGCCGCGGTCACCGTCCCGCTGACCGACGCCATGGGCGGCGGATGGCGGCCCGGCCTCGTCGTGTGGGCCGTCCTCGCGGCCGCCGCCGTCCTGCCGTGGCTCCCGCTCGTCCGCGACCGCGGCACCGCGCCCGCACAGCGGCCGCAGCCGGAACCGGAGCCGGTGCGGGTGGTGCGGGAACAGCCCGCACCACCCGCGCCCCTGCGCATCACCCGCAGCCGCACCGCGTGGGCGCTCGCCGTCTTCTTCGGCCTCCAGGCCACCGCCGCCTACATCACCATGGGCTGGATGCCGCAGATCTTCCGGGACGCCGGTGTCCCCGCCGGCACCGCGGGCGTGCTGCTCGCCGTCACCATGGTGATGGGTGTGCCGCTGGCCTTCGTCATCCCGCGCGTCGCCGCGCGGCTGCCGCACCAGGGGCCGATCGTGCTGGTCCTGGGCGTGTGCGGGCTCGTCGGATACGCCGGCCTGTACTTCGCCCCGGCCGGCGGCGCCTGGGCCTGGGCCGTGCTGCTCGGCGTCTCCAACTGCGCCTTCCCGCTGGCCCTGACGATGGTCGGCATGCGGGCCAGGAGCGGTGCGGGCGTGGCCCAGCTGTCCGCGTTCGCGCAGAGCACCGGCTATCTGATCTCCATCCCCGGCCCGCTCCTCGTCGGCGTCCTCTACCAGCAGAGCGGCGGCTGGGGCCTGCCGATCGCCCTCATGGCGGGCCTGATGGTGCCGCAGGTCCTGGTCGGCTTCCTGGCGGGCCGCAACCGCACGGTGGAGGACGAGGCGGCGGCGCGCTGAGCGCCACCCCGGCGCCACGCCGAGCGGGCCACCCGGCGCCACGCCGAGCGGGCCACCCCGGCGGCACCCGCGCGCGGGGCCGGTGCGAGACTGACGGCATGCAGCCTGTGCTCGACCCGAACCCGCAGAACGGTCAGAAGAAGATGCTGATCGTCTTCGGCTCGTTCTTCGCCATCTTCGTGATCATCGCCATCATCGCGACCCTCGCCTCCCCGTGACGCGCCTGCCCTGCCTGCGGATGGTGGGGCTGGCCCCACCATCCCCTAGGGGGTAAGGGTCAGGGTCAACTGGGTGGAAGTCCGGATGGGTTGGCGGCCTTCGATTCCGTAGCTTCGAGATGTGACCGCGCAGGGCGGTCACGGACCCGCTCGAAGTCCCACGGAGGCGATCATGCCGGCCCGCACCCACTCCCGGCCCCACCCGGCGACCGCGGGCGGTGTCGACATCAGGTTGCCCTGGTGGGCCCTCGCCCTGCCCGCGCTCGCGTTCGTCGCGTTGCTGTTGCTGATACTGAACCCGTCGGACGCGCACGCGGCGAGCGGCGACCCGGCGATCACGCAGGTCTTCGAGCGCGCCCAGCAGCTCCTCGCGCGCTGATCCGAAGCCCCCGCGCGCGGTGAATCCGCAGACCAACTCCCTGCACCGCTTGGCGTGTTTCATGCGAAGCTGGAGCGCATGAGCGCCGCAGAACCTCGCAGGATCGTCCTCTTCCGGCATGCGAAAGCCGACTGGCCCCAGGTGCCCGACCACGAGCGCCCGCTCGCCGAGCGCGGACGCATGGACGCCGCGGTCGCCGGACGCAAGCTGGCCGACACCGGTATCGCCTTCGACCTGGCCCTGTGCTCCACCGCGGTCCGGACCCGCGAGACCTGGAAGCTCGCCGTCCACGAGCTGCCCGAGCGGCCGCGGACCGTCTACGAGGAGCGGGTCTACGAGGCCTCGCCCGGCGAGCTGATCGCCCTGCTCAACGAGACCCCGGACGACGTGCGCAACGTGATCCTGATCGGGCACAACCCGGGTGTGCACGGCCTGGCCGACATCCTGTCCGGTGAGTCCGGGGGAGATGCCCTGGAGCGGATGCAGCGCCACGGATTCCCGGCCGCCGCCTTCGCGCTGCTGTCCTTGGACGGCCCCTGGAAGAGCCTGGAGCCGGGTGCGGCCACGCTAACGGACTACTGGGCGCCCACTGAATGACCCCGTGCATGCGGGAGGGCCCGGCACCCACGGTGCCGGGCCCTCCCGCATGCACGGGGCCGCCGGGCCTGCTCAGCCCTCGTCGTGCGTGTCGGCCGCCTCGACCTCTTCGCGGGTGATGCCCAGCAGATACAGCACGGTGTCGAGGAAGGGGAAGTTCACCGCCGTGTGCGCCGCCTCGCGGACCACCGGCTTGGCGTTGAAGGCGACGCCCAGACCGGCCGCGTTCAGCATGTCCAGGTCGTTGGCACCGTCGCCGATCGCCACCGTCTGTGACAGCGGCACACCGGCCTCCGCGGCGAACCGGCGCAGCAGCCGCGCCTTGCCCGCCCGGTCCACGATCTCGCCGGTGACCCGGCCGGTGAGCTTGCCGTCGACGATCTCCAGCGTGTTGGCCTGCGCGAAGTCCAGCCCCAGCCGCTCCTTCAGGTCGTCCGTGACCTGGGTGAATCCGCCGGACACGACGCCGACCTGGTAGCCGAGTCGTTTCAGCGTGCGGATCAAGGTGCGGGCGCCCGGCGTCAGCCGGACCTCGTTGCGCACCTTGTCCACCACGGAGGCGTCCAGCCCCTTCAGCAGCGCCACGCGCGCGTGCAGCGACTGCTCGAAGTCCAGCTCCCCGCGCATCGCCGCCGCCGTCACCTCGGCGACCTCGTCCTCGCAGCCGGCGTGCGCGGCGAACAGTTCGATGACCTCGTCCTGGATCAGGGTGGAGTCCACATCCATGACCACCAGCCGCTGAGCGCGCCTGTGCAGGCCCGCCGAGACGACCGCGACATCGACACCCAGTGCCGCCGCATCGGAGGCCAGGGCCGTGCGCAGCGGCTCGGTCTCCACCCCGGAGACGGCGAACTCCACTGCCGTGACCGGGTACTTGGCGAGCCGGAAGATACGGTCGATGTTGCCGCCGGCCTTCGCGATCCGGTCGGCGATGGCGGCCGTCGACTCGGCCGTGAGCGGATGGCCGAGAACGGTCACCAGGGAGCGCCCGAGACCACGCGGGCGGTTGTCGCCGTGCCCCGAGATGATCTCCGCCTGCATCTTCATCGACTCGGCCCAGCTGTGCACGGTGGCCCTCAGGTCGCCCTCCAGGCCTGCCGGGGGCTGGCTCACCAGCACGCACAGCACCAGACGGCCCCGGGTGACGACCTGCTCGATGTCGACCACGTCGACGAGGTAGGCGGCCAGGGTGTCGAACAGGCCCGCCGTGATGCCCGGCCTGTCCTTGCCGAAGATCTTGACGAGGAGAGTGGGGACCTCGGAGGTCTGTGAGGCGGAGGTCTGCGAAGCGCTCATGGTGTCACCACCGTATCCGGCACCCAGTGCCTCGCGCCGCCGAGGTCCGCCTGACGGACACGGAACAATGGATGTCGGGCCGGTGTCAGGAATCTTTCCACCGAAAGACGGTCCAGTCACGACGTTCCGCTCCCGCCGCCGCACGGCACGCCGCCCCCAGGAGCAGCGCGGCGCCGAGATGGCCGTGCAGGGCGAGGCCCGCGCCGAAGGGCCGTAGCCGGGGGAGGACGGACAGGGGGACGGGGTCACGGAGACGGTCGTGAGCCAGGTGAGCAGGGGAAGGGCCAGGACCAGGGCCAGGGGGGCGTGACGCCGAGGCGCAGTGCGCAGCGGGCGGCCAGGCCGAGGGCGCGCTCGGGCGGCCGTGCCACCGGTGTGCAGACCGCTCCCAGCGCACCGGCCACCACCACCATCGCAGCCGCCCCCGCCGACCCGGTCCCCGGCAAGCCCGCCCCGCCGCCCCGGCCCCGCCGCCCCGGCCCTCGCGCAGCCGCCCCCGCCGACCCGGTCCCCGCGCAGCCGCCCCCGCCGACCTGGTCCCCGCCAAGCCCGCCCCCGCCCCGCCGCCGACCGTGACCGTGACGCTGACGGTGGCGACGGCATGCCCTGTCCTGGTGAGGGTGCCCAGCAAGGCCACGAAGTGCACGGCCACCGCCCCCGCGCGTGCGAGGAGTTCGGTGGGCGTGGTGCCAACTCCTGCCGCACGCAAGGATCGTAGGGAGGGCCACGGCAACAGCGGGCATCGGCCGGGCTCTCCCCTGGTGGCGTGATCTCGATGGTGCTGTGCGCCTCGGCGTCTTTCAGAGCGGCGACGGCGACGGCAGGGCGTCCGCCCGTGGCACCGTCCCGGCGGCGCACCCCCGGCACGCACGGCATGCCTCACGGGCAGCTCCCCGGGCACCTCATGGCTGCCCTCCGATCGCCGCATGGCGGACCCTGGTCCACGGCGCGGCGCCACGGCCGAGGTTGTCCGCTCTCGCCGGGATTACCACTCTCCGAGTGGGTTTCAACCCCGGTCGCAGGGCGAGTTGAAGCGCACAGGGGCACACGTGACAAGGCCCGGGTTTCGGTCAGAGCGCCGGGCCTGAAATAGTTCCCCCCGATGTTCGACATCCCTAGACTCCCTGCGATGGGGGTAACTCGGGGGACAACTCAGTGGGGCATGGAGTGCCTGAACTCGTTCTGGAATCAAACGGACGGACCTGGACGCTGGATCCGTCCAGGCCGTACACCCTCGGCCGCGATCCGCAGGGTGACATCGTCTTCGAAGACGCCAGGGTGTCCTGGCGGCACGCCACGGTCAGCTTCAACGGCCGTAGTTGGGTCATCGAGGACCACGGCAGTACCAACGGCACGTTCGTGCAGGGCCAACGGATCCAGCACATGGAGATCGGCCCGGGCTCGGCGTTGCATCTCGGCAACGCGACCGACGGGCCGCAGCTGAATCTGTCCGGGGCCGCCGCCCAGCAGCAGCCGGCGCCGTACGCCGCGCAGGGTGCCGGCGCACCGGGCTGGGCCCAGCAGGCAGCGCAGCAGGCGGCAGCCCAGCAGGCACCGGCCGCACAGCAGGCGCCGGCACCCCAGCAGGCCGGGCAGGCCGGCTGGCAACAGCCGCCGCAGGCATCGGCGTTCCCGCAGCAGCAGGCGGGGCCGGCCGATCCGTACGCGCAGGCGGCACCCGGTGGTGGCGCGGGGGCGCCGCCGGTCTACGGCGACCGCAGCCCGACCACGTTCCACCAGTTCGCCGTCGGCCGGGTGATGCGCATCGGCCGTGCCCTGGAGAACGAGCTGGTCGTCTCCGACCTCCAGGTCTCCCGGCACCACGCCGAGTTCCACTCGACGCCCGACGGCCGCTTCGAGATCCGCGACCTGGGCTCGCACAACGGCACCTACGTCAACGGCCAGCCGATCGCCAAGGGCGGCTCGGTGCTGCTCGGCCCGGCGGACATCGTCGGTGTCGGTCACTCCACCTTCCGGATCGTCGGCGACCGCCTCCAGGAGTTCGTCGACACCGGTGAGGTCTCCTTCTCCGCGCGCCATCTGACCGTCACGGTCGACGGCGGCAAGCAGATCCTGAAGGACGTCTCCTTCGGCGTCCCGGAGAAGTCGCTGGTCGCGGTCATCGGCCCGTCCGGCTCCGGCAAGTCGACCCTGCTCAAGGCGCTCACCGGCTACCGGCCCGCCAACCAGGGCGAGGTCCTCTACGACAACCGGAACCTGTACAAGCAGTTCGCCGAGCTGCGCCAGCGCATCGGTCTGGTCCCGCAGGACGACATCCTGCACAAGGAGCTGAGCGTCAAGAAGGCCCTGAAGTACGCGGCCAAGCTGCGCTTCCCGGCCGACACCACCGCGCAGGAGCGCGACGCCCGCATCGACGAGGTGCTGCGCGAGCTGAAGCTCGACATCCACAAGGACAAGAAGGTCACCTCGCTCTCCGGCGGCCAGCGCAAGCGTGTCTCGGTGGCCCTGGAGCTGCTCACCAAGCCGTCGCTGATCTTCCTGGACGAGCCGACCTCCGGTCTCGACCCGGGCATGGACCGCGACGTGATGCAGCTGCTGCGCGGCCTCGCCGACGACGGCCGTACCGTCCTCGTGGTCACCCACTCGGTGGCCGAGCTGGCGCTGTGCGACAAGCTGCTGGTGATGGCGCCGGGCGGCTCGGTGGCGTACTTCGGCCCGCCGGAGGAAGCACTGAACTTCTTCGGCTACGACAGCTGGGCCGACGTCTTCTCCGCCTTCGAGAACTACCGCGACTACGACTGGGCGGGCCGCTGGAAGGGTTCGCAGCACTACCAGATGTACGCGGCGGACGTCGACTCCGTGGCCCCGCAGTCCGTACACGCGCATCCGGTGCAGGCCATCAGGCCGCCCAAGCCGCAGGCCTGGGGCTCACAGCTGCTGACCCTGATCCGGCGCTATGTGTCGGTCATCGCCTCGGACCGGGGCTTCCTGCTGCTGTCGGTGATCCTTCCGGCGGTCCTCGGCGCGGTCAGCCTGCCGATCCAGCACAGCCGCGGCCTGAAGGTCAACGCGGCGATCAACCCGCAGACCGGCCTGCACGTGCCCAACGGCACGGCCACCACGGTGCTGCTGATCCTCGCCGTCGGCGCGTGTTTCGCGGGCGCCGCGAACTCCGTGCGTGAGCTGATCAAGGAACGGGTGATCTACGAGCGGGAGCGGGCGACCGGCCTGTCCCGGTCGGCGTACCTGATGTCCAAGGTGGTCGTGCTCGGTGCCGTCACCGTGCTGCAGGGCCTGCTGGTCGGCGTGATCGGCTTCTCCAGCCGTGCCGTCCCCGACCAGGGACTCGTCCTCGGCGGCTCCACCCTGCTGGAGCTGTGCCTGCCGATCATGGCCCTCGGCTTCACCTCGATGATGGTCGGCCTGGTGATCTCCTCGCTGGTGAAGACCGCCGAGAAGACCATGCCGCTGCTGGTGATGTTCGCGATCATCCAGGTCGTCTTCACCGGCTGCCTGTTCACCCTGCACGGCACGCTCGGCGTGAACGAGGTCTCGTACCTGATGCCGTCGCGCTGGGGCGTGGCCGCCGCCGGTACCACGCTGGACTTCAACAACATCGCCCCGAACACCGACGACCCGGGCAGTACCGACCCGCTGTGGAACCACACGGCCGGGGCCTGGGGCATGGACATGGTGATACTGATCGCGCTCGGTGTGATCTGCGGTTTCTTCGTGGCCCGCTTCCTGCGCCGCCACGAGCCGGAGGTCATGCGCAAGTAACGGCGCGCACGACAAGGCCGAAGGGCGGCACCCCGTGCTGGGGTGCCGCCCTTCGGCGTGCGTGGCTGAGGTCCGCGCCAGGCCTCAGTACGCGCTGTTGACGTTGTCCATCGAGCCGTAGCGGTGGGCAGCGTAGTTGGCGGCGGCGGTGATGTTGGCGACCGGGTCGTAGATGTTCCACGACGTGCCGGACACGTGGTACGCGTTGAAGGTCGGCTGGATCACCTGCAGCAGACCCTTGGACGGGATGCCGTTGGCGGCGTTGATGTCCCAGTTGTTGATGGCCATCGGGTTGCCCGAGGACTCCCGCATGATGTTGCGGTGCAGGCCGCTGTAGGAGCCCGGGATGCCCTTGGCCCGCATGATGTCCAGGGACTCGCGGATCCAGCCGTCGAGGTTGTTGGCGTAGGTCTTGGTGGCGGCGACCGTCTCCATCTGCGGGCGCTGCGCGGAGCGGCTCGCGGCCTGGTCGGCGCGCTCCTGGGCGGCCTTCTTCGCGGCGGCGTCGGCGGCGGCCTGGGCGGCGGCCTTGGCGGCGGCCTGCTTCTGCGCGGCCTCGGCGGCGGCCTTCTTCTGGGCGGCGAGGGCGTCCAGCTTGACCGTGTCGGTGGCGAGCTGGTCCGTGACCGTGCCCTTGACGTTCTTCAGCGGGGTGCTGCTCGCGGCCTCGGCGGTCACGGCCGGGGCGCCGGTGGTGACCGTCTCGGCGCTGCTGGGGACAGCGGAGAACGCGAGCGCGGCGGTGCCGAGGCAGCAGGCGCCGGCGATGGCGATCTTGCCCCGCTTGGTCAGGGCGCGACTATGGAATCGGGCGAGAACGTTCTTGGGCACGGCTGATGGACCTCTCGTGAGCGCGGAGGTCGCTCCTGCGTCCGCCGGGGGAATCGGCTCCTCCCGCACGAACGCCATGGGCTGTGGACCCACGGCGCTGAGCGACGGGAGCAATTCTTAGCTGGCGCAAAATGCCCAGGCAAAGGTGTGACGTACGATCCCGGGTAGTGGATCACCGAAGGGCAAAACGGGACAGATTGGACCGTCTGTCCCGTTCGTGTGGGGGAGCTATATCTCCTATGCCCCTTCGTACGTGATGTGGACCCTATGTGCGGGCTCACATCGAAGACGTAACAATCTCACCAGGAGTTGCCATCGCAACGCTCTGTGTGAGGCCCCTCCTCCGGGAGGATGAGATGCACGTCGCCGAACTCGTGCCACAGGTAGAGCCCGCTGAGCGCCTCGTCGTAGGCACGCTCGACCGCGGCCCGCCCCGCTACCGCCTCCAGCATCAGCAGGTGCGAGGCCTCGGGCTCGTGCAGCCCGGTCAGCAGCCCGTCCACCACCCGCACGCCGCGCTCCGGCGTGACGACCAGATCCGTCCACCCCCCGGCCGCCCGCACCACCCCGTCCGGTCCGGTGGCCGACTCCACGGCCCGTACGGCCGTGGTCCCGACGGCGACCACCCGTCCCTCGCCCGCCTGCACGGCATTGATCAGCCGTGCGGAGGCCGCCGGCACCGCGAACCGCTCCGGATACGGCGGCTCGTGCGCCTCCGCCGACGCCACCCCCGTGTGCAGCGCGACCGGCGCGAACTGCACCCCGCGGCTCACCAGCTCCGCCACCAGCGGCGCGGTGAACGGCCGCGCCGCACTCGGCATCTCCGCACTGCCCTGCCCATCCGGCGCCGGCAGCGCGAAGACCGTCTGGTACACCGACAGCGGCTGATCCCGCTCCGTGTAGGAGTAGCGAATCGGCCGCCCGCGCTCCCTCAGCACCTCCGTCACGTCCGCCCCGCCGCCCCGCGCCCACCAAAGCCGCGCCCCGCGCGCACTCAGCGGCTCCTCCAGAACCAGCCGCGCCCCACCCGGCAGCGAGACCTCTGTCCCCGCGTACGTGCCCGTACGCGCGCGCGTGCTACCCCGTCCGTCCGGTTCCCGCAGCTCGACCGCCCACCGTTCGTCCTCGCCGCGCGTGGAGAAATGCACCACCACGCGCGCGTGCCCGATCCGCCCGTCCACCGCGGCGGCCCGCGTGGGCGAGGTGTTCACCACCAGCACGTCCCCGGCCCGCAGCAGCCGCGGCAGCTCACGGAACGCGTGATGCGTCACCTCCGTACCGCGCGACACGAGCAGCCGTACGGCATCCCGGTCCAGCCCCGGCCCCCGCTGCTCGGCCGGCACCCGCGCGGCCCGCCCCGCCGGCACCCGCACGCGTCCCCTCACCGCTCCTCCAGCAGGGCCGACGCCACATGGCGCCCGCCGGCCGGCCGCTCGTCCAGTAGCCGCAGGAACGCCGGTACGACAGCGGCCGGCGCCGGACGCGGGTCCGTGTCGCCGGGTACGGCCGCCGCGTACAGGCCGGTCGCCATGTCCCCGGGATCCACCGTCCACACCCGCAAGTCCGGCTCCTCCACGCCCAGCACCGCCATGAGGTGGTCCAGGGCCGCCTTCGAGGCGCCGTAACCGCCCCATGTCCCGTACGCCTCGGCCGCCGCGTCCGAGCTGACCGCCAGCACCGTGCCGGCCGGCGACTCGCGCAGCAGCGGCAGCGCCTCCCGGACCAGGCCCAGCGCGGCCACCACGTTCACCTCCAGCGCCCGCCGCAGCCCCTCCAGCGGCAGCTCGGCCAGCGGCACCAGCGGCTCGGCGCCCAGCGCGCTCGCGTTGCTCACCAGCAGATCGAGACCGCCCAGCTCGCGCGCGGCCGCCACCAGCGCGGACCGGTGAGCGGCGTCCGTGACATCGCCGGGCACCGCCTCCACGCGCGTGCCGTGCCCGGCGACCGCCTCCGCGGCCTCCTCGAGCGGGCCCGCGCCCCGCGCGTCGAGCACCAGATCCCAGCCGCGCGCTGCCAGCGCCCCGGCGAGCGCCCGCCCCAGCCCCTTCGAGCCCCCTGTGATGATCGCTACCGGCATGACAACCGTCCCCTCGTCACCGACCGCCCGCTCCGGCGGTGCCCACACCGTAGGAACGCCCCCGCCCGGGCCGCCTCCGGCGCGGGCCGCAGCACAGGCGGGCCCTTCGGCGTACACCGCACGCCCCGGGCCATGGGTCCTGGGCCGGCGGCCCTAGGCCGAGCGGACCGGTCCCGGCCTCCCCGGTCCGATCCGTGTTGTCACACCCCGCCGGTACCGTGAGGACATGAGTCAAGGCCCCCGGTCCGGCCTCGCCGCGGTGAGTTCCGCGCTGCTGGCCATGAGCAGGCATCTGGAGGTGCGCGACGTCCTCAAGACGATCGTCGCCTCCGCCCGCGAGCTGCTCGACGCGCAGTACGCCGCCCTCGGCGTCCCCGACGACCACGGCGGCTTCGCCCAGTTCGTCGTCGACGGCGTCAGCGACGCCCAGTGGAAGGCCATCGGGCCGCTGCCCCGCCAGCACGGCATCCTCGCCGCGATGCTGCACGAGGCCCGCCCCGAGCGCCTCGCCGACGTGCGCAAGGATCCCCGCTTCGAGGGCTGGCCGTCCGCCCACCCGGACCTGGTCGACTTCCTGGGCCTGCCCATCCGCGACGGCGACGAGGTCATCGGCGCGCTCTTCCTCGCGAACAAGCTGCATTCCGCAGGGGGACACCCCGCGCGCCCGAAGCCCGAGGGGAGCTGTGGCTTCACCGCGCAGGACGAGGAGCTGCTGTCCATCCTCGCCCAGCACGCCGCCATCGCCCTCACCAACGCCCGCCTGTACGAACGCAGCCGCGAGCTGACCATCGCCGAGGAGCGCTCCCGCCTCGCCCACGAACTGCACGACGCGGTCAGCCAGAAACTCTTCTCGCTGCGCCTGACCGCGCAGGCCGCGGCCGCCCTCGTCGACCGCGACCCCGCGCGCGCGAAGGGCGAGCTACACCAGGTCGCCGCGCTCGCCGCCGAGGCGGCCGACGAACTGCGCGGCGCCGTCGTGGAGTTGCGCCCCGCCGCCCTCGACGAGGACGGCCTGATCGCCACCCTGCGCACCCAGACCCGGGTCCTCGACCGCGCCCACACCGCGCGCGTGACCTTCACCAGCAACGGCTTCCGCGCCCTGCCGTCGGCGCAGGAGGAGGCCCTGCTCCGGGTCGCCCAGGAGGCCCTGCACAACGCACTGCGCCACTCCGGCGCCGAGCACGTCGCGGTGAGCGTGGACCGGCGCGGCGGCGGAGCCGTGCTGCGCGTCAGCGACGACGGCAGCGGTTTCGATCCGCAGACGGTCCGCCGCGCCGGGCGGCATCTGGGCCTGGTCTCGATGCGGGACCGGGCGAGCGGGGTCGGCGGCACGCTGACCGTGGAATCGGTGCCCGGCAAGGGCACCACGATCGAGATGGAGGTCCCCGGTGGCTGACCCGATCAAGGTGCTGCTCGTCGACGACCACCAGGTCGTCCGCCGGGGCCTGCGCACCTTCCTGGAGGTGCAGGACGACATCGAGGTGGTCGGCGAGGCCGCCGACGGCGCCGAGGGCGTCGCCCGCGCCGAGGAGCTGCGCCCGGACATCGTCCTGATGGACATCAAGATGCCCGGCATGGACGGCATCGACGCCCTGCGCCGGCTGCGCGCACTCGCCAACCCCGCGCGCGTGCTGATCGTCACCAGCTTCACCGAGCAGCGCACGGTCGTCCCGGCCCTGCGCGCGGGCGCCGCCGGGTACGTCTACAAGGACGTGGACCCCGACGCCCTCGCCGGCGCCATCCGCTCCGTGCACGCCGGCCACGTCCTGCTCCAGCCGGAGGTCGCCGACGCCCTGCTCTCCCAGGAGGAGGCCAACTCCGGCCAGGGCAGAGGCACCTCGCTCACCGAGCGGGAGAGCGAGGTGCTCGGCCTGATCGCGGACGGCCGCTCCAACCGCGAGATAGCCCGCGCGCTCGTGCTGTCCGAGAAGACCGTCAAGACGCACGTCTCCAACATCCTCATGAAACTCGACCTCGCCGACCGCACCCAGGCCGCACTGTGGGCCGTACGCCACGGTGTGTCCGACTGAAGCACCCGACCCGACGCGCCACCGCGGCCGTCACGCACGGCAACCCCGGGGGTCATGCTCCGGACTGAGATTCATACCGTCGTGGGAATGTCACCCGGACGGCGCATCCTCCGGCCGGCCGCGCCGTTCTCCAGTGCGTGCTGCGGCGAACCGCCGTGGTGAACGCCTAGGAGGGGTTGGAAAGTGAAGAACCTGAAGAAGGCAGCCGCCGTGACGATCGCGGCCGGTGGCCTCATGGCCGCCGGTGCGGGCCTGGCCTCCGCCCACAGCGGTGCCCAGGCCGCCGGCGAGGCCCAGGGCTCGCCGGGTGTCGTCTCGGGCAATGTCGCTCAGGTGCCGGTGCACATCCCGGTGAACGCGGTGGGCAACAGCGTCAGCGTCATCGGCGCGCTGAACCCGGTCTTCGGCAACCTCGGCCTCAACCAGTGAGGTCCCGCCGACCGTGACCACAGGCCTCCCGGGCACACCGGGAGGCCTGTCAGCTTGTCGGCCGACTGCACCGAACGGGCGCTCAGGCCCTGGCCGCCGTACCGCATCGGAACCTCCGGCGTTGATGAGCGCACGACCCACGGCCGGGCCGGAACAGCACACGCAGTCGGAACAGCACACGCAGGAGGAACCCGCCGCATGAACATCGCCAAGAAGGCCGCTTTCGCCGTGACCGTCGCCGGTATCGCCGCGGGGCGTCGGCCGGCGCCGCCGTCGCCGCCTCCGACGCCCACGGCGTGGCCGAGAAGTCCCCGGGCGCCGCTTCCGGCCTCGTCGCCCAGTTCCCGCTGCACGTGCCGGTGAACGTCGTCGGCGACAGCGGCAACCTGATCGCCGCGCTGAACCCGGCGTTCGGCAACAAGGCCGCGAACAGCTGACGACGCCCGGGGGCTCCTGCGGGCACCGTCGCCCGGGGGCCCTTCGCGCTCAGCGTGCCCCGCGCTCCCGCTCCTCCACGATGGAGTTGTACGCGGCCACCTGCGCCCGGCGAGCCGTACGCTCGACGGGGCGCAGGGCCTGTGCACGGGCCGCCATCTCGCTGGAGCTGACCGCACCCCCGTGCCCGTTGCCGTACGCCAGCGACACCAGCAGAGCGACCCGCCGCGCCAGCTCCAGCACCCGCACGGCACGCGGCGGATACCCCGGCGCCAGCACCTCCCGCCCGGACTCGGCCCGCGCCCGGTACGCGTCGATCGCCGCCTCAGCCACCGGACCCGACCCGGCGACATCCAGCTTCGACAGCACCTCTGTCGCCTCGCGCAGCGCCTCTGCCAGTTCCCGCTCGGCCTCGCCCAGCGACGGCACATCGGCGGGCGGCGCCGCCCGCACCGGCAGCACATGCCACACCACCTCGGCACGCACATCGCCCTCGGGCCCGGCCTCGTACGCCTGAGGAACCAGCCCGAAAGCGGTCCCGAAGCAGACCACCGCCTCCTCGGCCTCCAGCGCCCGTGCGTTGAACTCCGGCGGACCGCTCAGCCCCAGCGGATGCCCGGGCGCCGGCAGCGCCACCCGCAGCCCGGTCGCCCCCAGCGTGCGCAGCCGCCCCAGCGCGAGCGTGAGCCCGACCGGCGCGGACTCACCGGGCAGCCCCGCCACTCGGTGCACCGTGTCCTCGCCCACAATGGCGAGCGCGGCGTCATCCGGAGAGACAAGTCCGGCCAAAAGGGCATTTCCCCAAGCGGCAAGGCGTCCTGAACGCGGTTCCGAGAGCATGCCCCCACCCTAAGGACCGGACCGATGGAATGGACCGGCGTACTCGTGGCGTAGATTTCATAAGGGCCGCGCCCACCGGCACTACGGCCCGAGCCACAGGCGTACGCGACAGCCGAGACCGGCCACACTGCAAGGGGAGACAACGCGCTCATGAGCGATGTTCTGGAGCTTCAGGACGTATCCGTGGTCCGCGAGGGCCGGGCTCTGGTGGACCAGGTCTCCTGGTCGGTGAAGGAGGGCGAGCGCTGGGTCATCCTCGGCCCGAACGGCGCCGGCAAGACCACCCTCCTGAACGTCGCCTCCAGCTACCTCTACCCCAGCAAGGGCACCGCCACCATCCTCGGTGAGACCCTCGGCAGGCCCGGCACCGACGTCTTCGAGCTGCGCCCGCGCATCGGCGTGGCCGGCATCGCCCTCGCCGAGAAGCTCCCCAAGCGCCAGACGGTCCTGCAGACGGTCCTCACCGCCGCCTACGGCATGACCGCCGGCTGGCACGAGGAGTACGACGAGGTCGACGAGCAGCGCGCCCGCGCCTTCCTCGACCGCCTCGGCATGAGCGACTACCTCGACCGGAAGTTCGGCACCCTCTCCGAGGGCGAGCGCAAGCGCACCCTGATCGCCCGCGCCCTGATGACCGACCCCGAGCTGCTCCTGCTGGACGAGCCCGCCGCCGGCCTCGACCTCGGCGGCCGCGAGGACCTGGTCCGCCGCCTCGGCCGGCTCGCCCGCGACCCGATCGCCCCCTCGATGATCATGGTCACGCACCATGTGGAGGAGATCGCCCCCGGCTTCACCCACGTCCTCATGATCCGCCAGGGCAAGGTCCTCGCCGCCGGCCCGATCGAGCTGGAACTCAGCTCCCGCAACCTCTCCCTCTGCTTCGGCCTCCCGCTCGTCGTCGAGCAGGTCGGCGACCGCTGGACCGCCCAGGGCCTGCCCATGTCCTGACCCCTGCGCGCTTCCCCCGCGCGCCCTGTCCGCCGCCCGACCCCGGCCCTACCATGACCGTGTGAACGACATCGACGCATGGGTGTGGTGGCTCGTCGGCGCGGCGGCACTCGGAATCCCGCTCGTCGTCACCGCCATGCCGGAGTTCGGCATGTTCGCGGTGGGCGCCGTCGCGGCCGCGGTCGTCGCCGGACTCGGCTTCGGCGCCGTGATCCAGGTCCTCGCGTTCGCCGTCGTCTCCGTCGCCCTGATCGCCGTCGTCCGGCCCATCGCGGCCCGCCAGAGCAGACAGCGCCCCCAACTCGCCACCGGCATAGACGCGTTGAAGGGCAAACAGGCCGTCGTACTGGAACGGGTCGACGGCTCCGGCGGCCGCATCAAGCTCGCCGGCGAGGTCTGGTCGGCCCGCGCCCTGGACACCGGCCGCGCCTACGAAATCGGCCAGGAGGTGGACGTCGTGGAGATCGAGGGAGCCACCGCAATCGTCATCTGAGCCATCCGACCGGCGAGTTGGGCGGCAGTCTGTCAGACTCGACCAGCAAGATCTTCAACAGCCATAAGATCTGCCGAAGAGGCGAGGCGGAGAGGGGCACAGGGAGCACGATGGACGCGGTCATCATCGTCCTGGTCATTCTGGTGGTGTTGGTCTTCATCGCCCTGATCAAGACCATCCAGGTCATCCCACAGGCAAGCGCCGCCATCGTCGAGCGCTTCGGCCGCTACACGCGGACCCTGAACGCGGGCCTCAACATCGTGGTCCCGTTCATCGACACCATCCGCAACCGCATCGACCTGCGCGAACAGGTCGTACCGTTCCCGCCACAGCCGGTGATCACCCAGGACAACCTGGTCGTCAACATCGACACGGTCATCTACTACCAGGTGACGGACGCCCGCGCGGCCACCTACGAAGTCGCCAGCTACATCCAGGCGATCGAGCAGCTGACGGTCACCACGCTCCGCAACATCATCGGCGGCATGGACCTCGAACGCACCCTGACCTCCCGCGAGGAGATCAACGCGGCCCTGCGCGGCGTCCTCGACGAGGCCACCGGCAAGTGGGGCATCCGCGTCAACCGCGTCGAACTGAAGGCCATCGAGCCCCCGACCTCCATCCAGGACTCGATGGAGAAGCAGATGCGCGCCGACCGTGACAAGCGCGCCGCGATCCTCACCGCCGAAGGTACGCGCCAGGCCGCCATCCTCACCGCCGAGGGCGAGAAGCAGTCCCAGATCCTGCGCGCCGAAGGTGAGGCCAAGGCAGCGGCCCTGCGCGCGGAAGGCGAGGCCCAGGCGGTCCGTACGGTCTTCGAGGCCATCCACGCCGGAGACCCGGACCAGAAGCTCCTGTCCTACCAGTACCTGCAGATGCTGCCGAAGATCGCCGAGGGCGACGCCAACAAGCTCTGGATCGTCCCGAGCGAAATCGGCGACGCCCTCAAGGGCCTGTCCGGCGCGATGGGCAACTTCGGCCCCCTGGGCGGCGGTTCGGGCAACGGCGGCAGCTCCATCCCGCCCCAGAACAACGGCACGGAGCGCAGGGAGAAGCCGAGCATCGACTGAAGGGCACGTCCAGGACGCCGAGTTCCCCGCCGCCCCCAAAAAAAGGGCGCGGGGAACCGCGCGATCTGCCAGGAACAACCCTCAGCCACCGACGAAGCGCACCCGGCCGACGACTAGGCCGCATCCCGGGCGAGCCACTCGGGAAGCGCGTCAAAGTCCTCCCGCCCCAGAGCCAAGAGCATCGCATCCGCCGGCGTCGGCTCGAACGGCTCCCTCAGCAAGGCCATGCCCGCCTCCACAGGAGTGCGATTGGCCTTGCGGTGATTGTCCTCCGCACACGCGGCGACGGTATTCAGCCACGTGTCCTGCCCACCCTGCGCCCGCGGCACCACATGGTCCACCGTCGTGGCCCTGCGCCCGCAGTAAGCGCACCGGTGCTGGTCCCGGACCAGCACCCCCCGCCTCGACCATGGAGCTTGTCTTCGGAACGGCACCCGTACGTACCTGCACAGCCTGATCACCCGCGGCGCCGGTATGTCCACATCCGCGCCCCGCATCCGCAGTTCGGGATGGGACTGCTCGACGACGGCCTTGTCCTGCAGCACCAGAACGACGGCTCGGTTCAAGGTCACCGTCGACAGCGGCTCGAAGCTCGCGTTCAGCACCAGCGTGTCACGCATCCAGCCCACCTCCCGTGTGCACCTGCCCACCCCCCGGCGGGCTTGGATCAACTCTGGACGGGCACGCCGAGATGGACAACGCAATAAAAAATGCCCGCCTCCGATCACTTCCAAGACCGGAGGCGGGCAAACGTTCAATGAACGCTCGGCTGAATCACGGCGCTGCGCTCAGCCCTTCGCGGGGTTCTCGTACTCACCGATCAGCTGGGCACGCGCGATGGCGTGGAACCGCAGATTGAAACCGACGACGGCGGGCGACACGTCCGAATCCGGACCCAGCTTCTCCTGATCCACGGCGTACACCGTGAAGACGTAGCGGTGCGGCCCGTCCCCCGGCGGCGGCGCGGCACCGCCGAAGTCCTTCGTGCCGTAGTCGTTGCGCACCTGCACCGCGCCCTCGGGCAGGCCCTCGAACTTGCCGCTTCCCGCACCCGCCGGCAGCTCCGTCACCGAGGCCGGGATGTCGAAGAGGACCCAGTGCCAGAACCCGCTGCCCGTCGGCGCGTCGGGGTCGTAGCAGGTCACGGCGAAGCTCTTGGTCTCCGGCGGGAAGCCCTCCCAGCGCAGCTGCGGCGAGGTGTTGCCCTCCGCGTAGACCTGAGCGTCCTTGAGCGTCGCACCCTCCTCGATGTCCGCGCTCGTCACCGTGAACGACGGCACGGGCGGATGGAAATCATGGGGGAGCGGCCGCCGCTTCAGCTCGGTCACCTCGGTACCTCCTGATCGATGATCTGGAATCAGCAGTTCCCGAGCCTAGAACCAGTTGCGCCTGCTGCCGACCTCGGACAGCCACTGGTTCAGATAAGCCGCCCAGTCGGTTCCCTGCCAGTCGTACTGCCCCACCTGGAAGGACCGGTAGGTGTCCGAACCCTCGCTGAACAGACCCGGCTTCTTGTCCATCTCCAGCACGACGTCCATCGCGTGCTCGTCGGCCACGAAGCTCAGCTCGACCTGGTTCAGGCCCCGGTACTGCGACGGCGGGTGGAATTCGATCTCCTGGTAGAAGGGGAGCGTCTGCCGCGTACCCCGGATGTGCCCGCGCTCCATGTCCGCATTCTTGAAGCGGAAGCCCAGCTGGATGAACGCGTCCAGGATCGCCTTCTGCGCCGGCAGCGGGTGCACATTGATCGGGTCCAGGTCGCCGGAGTCCACGGCCCGGGCGATCGCCAGCTCGGTCGTGACACCGATGTGCATCCCGCGCAGCGCCTGCCCGTCGATCATCGTGACCGGTGTCTCCCAGGGGATCTCGAGCCCGAACGGCACCGCGTGCACCGCGCCCGCCTGCAGCTCGAACGCGCCACCGAGCCGCACCCTGGTGAACTCGATGTCCTGCTTGTACTCCTGGTCGCCGCTCTCCACCTCGACCTTGGCCTGCAGACCGACGGACAGCCCCTCGACGTCCTGGTTCACGGACCCGCCCTGGATGCGGACCTCACCCTGGACCACACCGCCCGGCACCACGTTCACCTCGGTCAGCACCGTCTCGACCGAGGCCCCGCCGGCCCCGAGGCTCGCGAGCAGCTTCTTGAACGCCATTGACTCTCCCTTTACGAAGGACCCTCGACCCCTACAAACGCGAACCGCCCCCCGACCGGTTCCGCCGGGCCGATGTCCCCTCTGCACTACCCTCGGTCGGCATGATCGCGCCCCCGGACCGTATGCCCCTGCCGAGAGAGTTCTTCGACCGCCCGGTCCTCGAGGTGGCGCCGGACCTCCTCGGCCGCGTGCTGGTCCGCACGACCCCCGAGGGCCCGATCGCCGTCCGCCTCACCGAAGTCGAGGCGTACGACGGCCCGAACGACCCCGGCTCACACGCCTACCGTGGCCGCACCGCACGCAACGAGGTGATGTTCGGCCCGCCCGGGCACGTGTACGTCTACTTCACCTATGGCATGTGGCACTGCATGAACCTCGTATGCGGCCCCGAGGGCCGGGCGAGCGCCGTCCTGCTGCGCGCCGGCGAGGTCATCGAGGGCGTCGACCTCGCTCGCAAACGTCGACTTTCAGCCCGTGATGACAAGGAACTGGCCAAAGGCCCGGCCCGTCTGGCCACGGCCCTCGAGGTCGACCGGGCCCTGAACGGCACGGACGCATGCACCTCCGGTGACACGCCCCTGCGGATGCTCACCGGTCGGCGGGTCCCCTCTCACCAGGTACGGAACGGCCCCCGCACCGGAGTCGCCGGCGAAGGCGGCAACGGCGACGTCCATCCCTGGCGTTACTGGATTGCTGACGACCCGACAGTCAGCCCCTATCGGGCCCACGTCCCGAGGCGCCGCTCAAGTTGACGCGTCCCTGGAAGGTGCGTAATGTATCCCGAGCCGCTGAACCGGGTACGGCAATCGCCTGCAGCCGGAGCGGCCACCCCACTACCTAGCTACAACCCCTCACAGGGGTCGATTTCTGCGCGCCCGCGTGCCTGAAATTCGATCGCGAGACTCGATTATGAGTCGCCGAGGAAATGAGCTAACGTAGTGAATGTCGAAAGGCCGAAGGGCGAAAGCCCAAAAGCCTGAAGACATCCCGCCGACCGGGAATCAGACGCCGAAAGGATCTGATAGAG